>VBEZ01000174.1:29440-45017 GCA_005882255.1 Chloroflexota bacterium
ACGCGCGGGCCGCCGACGCGCGAGCTGGCGGCGATCAGCGCGAGTACGTCATCGAGACGAGCGCGCTGACCAAACGCTACGGCGACGTCGTGGCCGTGAACGATCTGACGCTGCGCGTGCCGCGTGGTGGCGTGTTCGGCTTCCTCGGCCCCAATGGGTCGGGGAAGACCACGACCATGGGAATGCTGCTCGGACTGGTGCATCCAACGTCCGGTGGCGCTCGCATCTTCGGCGATCCGGCTGGTCGTCCCGCCACGCTGCGCCTCGTGGGCGCGATGATCGAGACGCCAACGTTCTATCCGTACCTCTCCGGGCGCGCGAACCTGCGTTACTTCCAGGGCATCGGTCGGCGCGGCTTGCCCGCCGATATCGACCGGCTCCTGACGCTCGTCGATCTCGGCAAACGCGCCGACAGCAAATTCGCGACGTACTCGCTCGGCATGAAGCAGCGACTCGGGATCGCCTGCGCGCTCCTCGGCGACCCCGAGCTCGTCTTTCTCGACGAGCCGACCAACGGCCTCGACCCGGCCGGCGTGGTTGAGGTCCGCGAGCTGATCCGTGAGCTCGGCACCGGCGGGCGCACGGTCGTGCTGTCCAGCCACATGCTCGCCGAGACCGAGCTCGTCTGCGACAACGTCGCCGTCCTGTCTCGCGGGCGGCTCATCGCGCAGGGCACGATCAAGGAGCTGCTGCGGGAACATGATTCACTGCGCCTCCGCACGACGGACAATGCCGGCGCGCGGACCGTCCTCAAAGCACTTCCATGGGTCGAGGAGGTCGCCGAACAGGACGGCGGCCTCGCGGTCACGGCCCCGCAGGCTCGCGCGTGGGAAGTCTCGCGCGCGCTTGCAGACCGGCAGATCTACGTGAACGAGCTCGTCCCCGTGCACCGCACGCTCGAGGAGTTCTTCATGGAGATCACGGAGACCGACCCAACGACCGGACGGGTGCGCACGTGATCGGGCACATCGCGAATCTCGGTCTCTGGGAGTGGTTCAAGCTCCGGCGGCGCTGGATGATGTGGATCCTTCTCGTCTTCGCAATCCTCTTCGCGCAGCTCGCGGTCTGGGGAAGCTTCTTCTCTTACCAGAATCTCCGCGACACCGGCGGCGAGCTGACCGTGCCGGCAACGTTGCAGCAGCAGCAGGGCCGCGTGCCCCGGACGGTCCGGTGCAATGACCTCCTTTCGGGCGATCCCGCCCGGCAGCCGACCGATCTCGATGCGCAGGTGACGGCGGGGCTCGCGGCTCAGTGCCGCGCGCAGGCCGCGACGCTGCCGGCGCGGATGTCACGCGCGTACGGCAACTTCACGCTTCCCGGCAGCATCCCCAACGCGCTGGGTACGGTCCAGACCCTCGGACTGATCCTGATGGCGATCCTCACCGCGTCGGCGATCGGGATCGACTACGGCGCTGGGACGCTTCGCTCGGTCCTGACGCAGGGCACCGGACGATGGCCCTATCTGACCGCGAAATTCCTGACGCTCGCGATGCTCACCGCGCTCGGGCTGCTCGTCGCGGTCGCGAGCATCGCGCTCAGCAGCACCATCGCTGGCAATCTCGCCGGTGCCGCTCCGGACGCTGCCGGCGTCGTCGCGACCTGGTCGGATGCGGGCATCGCGCTCTGGAAGGCGTGGGTCTCGATCCTTCCGTACATCGCGCTCACCGCGTTCGTGACGGTCCTCGCGCGTTCGTCCGCCGCCGGCATGGCCATCGGCCTCGGCTATTACTTCGCGGAGCAGCTCATCGTCGCGCTGCTGACGAACTTCTTCAGCTGGTTCCAGAACGTCGCGGACTATCTCCTCGTACGGAACATCTCCGGGTGGACCGGCGGCGCCGGCGGCTTCCCCGGCACGGTGCTGCCGGACCAGACGCACGCGATCGTGGTGCTCGCCGTGTACACGCTCGCGTTGGGTGGCATCGCGTTCTGGCTGTTCGAGCGACGGGACGTGCAGGGCGCGACGGGCGGCGGCTGAGTCACGGGGAGGCAAGGCATGAACATCGCTCTCTGGGTAGTGCAGGTGCTCACAGCGCTCGCGTTCGGCGGACACGGATGGCTCATGACCTTCGGTCTGCAGCGGATGACAGCGCGCGTCCCGTGGGTCCGAGCGCTGCCTGCGCCCTTCGTGCGGCTCCTCGGCGTCCTTGAGATCCTCGGCGCCATCGGCGTCGTCATACCGGCCGCGACGGGAGTGTTGCCGTCGCTGACGGTCGCGGCCGCCGGCGGTCTCGTGGCGATGATGCTGCTCGCGATCCTCTTCCATATCACGCGCCGCGAGTGGCCGAACATCGGACTCAACCTCGTCCTGGGAGCGCTCGCGTTCGCAGTTGCGTACGGCCGCCTGGTGATCGAGCCTCTCTAAGCCCCCTATCCTCGACCGGGTGGCAGACGCGCAATCCCGCATCCGCAACTTCTGTGTGATCGCGCACGTCGATCACGGCAAGACGACACTGTCCGATCGCCTCATCGAGCTCACCGGCACGGTCGCGCTGCGGCAGATGCGCGAGCAGCTGCTCGACTCGATGGAGCTCGAGCGCGAGCACGGCGTGACGATCAAGGCCCGCGCGGTGCGCATGGCGTGGACGGCTCGCGACGGCGAGATCCACGAGCTGAACCTCATCGACACGCCCGGCCACGTCGACTTCAACTACGAGGTCAGCCGGTCGCTCGCGGCCTGCGAGGGCGCGCTCCTGCTCGTCGACGCGTCGCAGGGCATCGAGGCGCAAACCCTCGCGAACGCCTATCTCGCGATCGAACAGGGGCTCGAGGTGATCCCGGTCATCAACAAGATCGACCTGCCGAGCATCGACCTCGATGTGGTCCGCGAGGACCTCCGCACGACGCTCGGCTTCAAGGACGAGGAGATCCTCCTCGCATCGGGAAAGACCGGACAGGGTGTGGCCGAGCTCCTGCACGCGATCGTCGAGCGCGTTCCGCCTCCGAAGGGCGATCCGAGCGCGCCGCTGCGTGCGCTCATCTTCGACTCGCATTACGACGCATACAAAGGAGTGGTCGCGCACGTCCGCGTGGTGGACGGCCTTCTCAGCGCCGACGACCGCATCCTGCCGATGGCGACGCAGAAGCCGAGCGAGATGCTCGAGCTGGGTGTCTTCACGCCGGAGCCGCGGCCGGTCGCGCGTCTGGCAGCGGGCGAGGTCGGTTACGCCGCGACGGGTCTGAAGGCGGTGGCCGACTGCCGCGTCGGCGACACCCTCACGCTCGAATCGCGCCCGGCCGAGTCGCCACTACCCGGCTACCGGCCGGCGAAGCCGATGGTCTTCGCCGGCTTCTACCCGCAGCGCGCCGAGGACTACCCGGCACTACGCGATGCGCTCGAGAAGCTGCGGCTCAACGATGCCTCGCTGATCTACGAAGCGGAGACGTCACAGGCGCTCGGCTTCGGTTTCCGTTGCGGCTTCCTCGGCCTGTTCCATCTCGAGATCATCCAGCAGCGGCTCGAGCGCGAGTACGACATGGACCTCATCGCGACCTCGCCGTCGGTCGAATACCGCGTCATCACGCAGAAGGGCGACGAGGTCGCGGTCGACAACCCGGCGATGCTCCCCGATCCGGGGACGATCGAGGAGATCCGCGAGCCGTGGATGAAGACGACGCTCATCACGCCGACGAACTACGTCGGGCCGATCATGGATCTCGCGCAGAACAAGCGCGGCACGCTGCTCGAGATGACGTATGTCGACCCGACGCGCGCGATGCTCAAGTACGACATGCCACTGTCCGAGGTCATCGTCGATTTCTACGATCAGCTCAAGAGCCGCTCGCAGGGCTACGCCTCGCTTGACTACGAGTTCGGCGAGTACCGCGCCGCCGACCTCGTGCGCCTCGACATCCTCGTTGCGGGCACGCTCATCGACGCGCTGTCGGTCATCGTGCACCGCGACAAGGCGCAGCACATCGGTCGCCTTCTCGTCCACAAGCTGCGCGGCCTCATCCCCAAGCAGATGTTCGACGTGCGCATCCAGGCGGCGATCGGCGGAAAGATCATCGCGAGCGAGAACGTCAGCGCGAAGCGCAAAGACGTGATCGCGAAGTGCTACGGCGGCGACATCACCCGAAAGAAAAAGCTGCTTGAGAAACAGAAGGAAGGCAAGAAGCGGATGAAGATGGTGGGATCGGTCGAGATCCCACAGGAGGCCTTCCTCGCCGTGCTGCGGATCAAGGACGAGCCGTGAAGCAACCCAAGCTGCAGTTCGACCACCCGACGCAGACGAACGCGTCGACCTTCCTGCAGGCGATCGTCGCGAGCGATCCCGTGGCGGTCTGGGCGCATCTGTCGCGCGAGACGCGCGGCCTGCTGGAAGGTCTGTACGCCGCGCGCGCGGGCGTCGCGCTCCGGAATGCCGCGGGCGTCGACGGAGCGTCGGGCGACGCCCGGTTGGCCGAGATGGTCGCGCCGCTGCAGACGTCGATCCTGTCGGCGCTGGGCGGACCGGAGAAGATCGGTGGCTACGGCGTGTCGGGCGCGCGACTGGCCGATCGGAACACCGCGTACGTGCTGCTGCTCCCGGACTTTGGCGACGAGCGGGTCGTGACCGAGTCGGATTGGCGGCCCTCGCACCTCCTCGCCTTCGTGCACGAGTCTCGTGAATGGTTGCTCGACCTTGGAAAGACGTCCGAGCTGTCCGCCGACGCCGAACTCCCTGATCTCCTCGGAGCGATGCGTAGATGAACGGGATGTTCGTGGGATCCGAGCGACGCGCGGGCGACGCGCCGAGGGCCCCCGCGCGCGAGGGGTCCCCGTCCCGAAGGGACGGGGTTTCGCGCGTAGAGAGGGTTTCGGCGCGTCGGCCGCGCACCCCCATGGGTCTCTACGTGCACATCCCGTTCTGCGCTTCGCGATGTCCCTATTGCGACTTCGCGACGGCTCCAGCGCGGAGCGCGCTTCGGTCTCGGTATATGGAAGCTCTCGACGTCGAGATCCGGCGCGAGGGCCTGAGTTTGGGGAGGCCGCGGGTCGCGACGCTCTACGTCGGAGGCGGTACACCGAGCCTGCTGGAGCCGGATGAGGTCGCGCGCCTGGGGGCGGCGCTCCGCGACGCCTTCGACCTGCGCCCGGTGGAGGCGACGGTCGAGGCGAACCCGGCGACGCTCGACCGCGCGCGGCTGGAGTCGTGGGCGGCCCTCGGCATCACGCGCCTCTCGCTCGGCGCGCAGTCGCTGTCGGCGGCCGGACTGCACGCGCTCGGTCGGACACACCAACCGGAGGACATCGCACCCGCCGTGGCGGCGGCTCGGTCGGTCGGGTTCGACGTGAACCTCGATCTCATCTTCGGCTGGCCCGGCCAGACCGCGGCGGCGTGGCGTGAGGATCTGGCAGCGGCGGTCGCGCTGGGCCCCGACCACCTCTCCTGCTACCCGCTCGAGCTCGCGCTCGAGCCCGAGGAGGCCGTGGCGAACTGGCCGGGAGCCGGCTGGCGTTCGGTAGAGCGCTGGAGGCGCCGCGCGGCAGCGTCCCAGCCCGACGACGCGGGTATCGCGGGCCTGTACGAGCTCGCCGAAAGGGTCTTGGGGCAGAACGGTTACCGGCACTACGAGATCGCGAACTGGGCCCTTCCCGGCAAACGCTGTCGACACAACCTGGGCTACTGGCGTAACGGCGACTGGCTCGGCGTCGGTGCCGGGGCGCATTCACATCTCGCCGGCGTTCGCTCACGCGACGTGGGTGTCCTGCCTGCATACATCGCCGCGATCGATCGTGGCGGTGAGCGGATCGTCGACTCGGCCGCCGATGTCGCGGTCGACACGGCGATGCTCGCGCTGCGCCTCGACGACGGCCTCGATCTGGTCCGTTACGGGTCGCGGTTCGGCCAGGACGCCGCTGCGCGAGTGCGGACCGCGTTGTGCTCGCTCGACGGAACGCGTCTTCTGCATTGGTCGGGTGAACGCGTGCGCCTCACCGCGCGAGGCCGCTTGCTCGCGAACGAGGTGTTCGTGCGTCTCCTGCCGGACGATACGAGTAGTGTCTCGACGTCGGTCCAGTAAGAGTACGGTCTTGCGGCGCGATGCCGAACGCGATATGACACGTCACACGTAAGCACTTCTCCCAGCGCGAAAGAAATTTGGGGAGGCCTCATGGAGGACGAGAACACCGGAACCGATTGGTCAGCGCAAAAGCAGCCAGGATCGATCTGGCCCGCACCGCAGCCCTCGGGCACGCCGCCCACGCCACCGTCACCGATGGGTGGCGGCGGATCGATGGGGGGTGGCGCCGCCAAGTCGAGCGGCGGCCGCAAGAGCACCGCTCGCAAGAAGACGACCGCGAAGAAGAAGACGACGGCTCGGAAGAGCACCGCGCGCAAGAAGACGACCGCGAAGAAGAAGACGACGGCACGCAAGGGCACGAAGCGCAAGTCGACCGCGCGCAAGGGCACGCGGAAGAGCACCGGACGCAAGTCCACCGCGCGCAAGAGCACCGGGCGCAAGCGCCGCCGCTGAGCGCGATCCGCGGAGACCAGACACGCCGCCCACAAGGCGGCGTGTCTCATTTATCGAAGGAAGACGGCTAGTTTCGCTTGCCGCGACCCATCCCGGGCTTGCGCCCGTGGTTGGCCTTCTTGCTGCGCCACGCCAGCTTTCCGGTGGTCTTCTGCTTCTTCTGCCCCTTGCTCATGCGGCGTCGTGCCCTCCACTGAAGAGATGGAGCTGCAGCGCCCGCGTCGGCGGGGCGATCAGCTCGGTCACGAGCCATTGTGCGATGTCCGCGCCCGGCGCGTCCGCCGCGAGCCCCACGTGCGAGCGCGCATTCTCGAGTCGCTTTCGCGTCGCGCGGGGATCGAGGCCGATCGCGCGTGCTGTATCGGCGAGCGGGCGCTCGAGAACGTCGCGCAGCACGAACACGCCGAGGTCGGCGCCGCGGAGCGCGTAACGGCCGACCAGGTCGCGCAGTCCGGCGCCGAAGAGGCGACCGGTCGCGACGGCGTCCCGGATCGTGAGCGCGGCCTCGCCGTCCAGCTCACCGATGCGGAGCAGGGCCGCGATCTCGCCGTCGGGCAGATGCCGGGCCTGCTCCAGCGACGCAAGGAAGCGCTGCACGACGACGTCGTCGGATACGACGGGCAGGGTCGCTCCCGGCGCCGCGGCCGCGATGCGGGCCAGTGCTGCGGCGAGGCCGCGACGGAGTCCGTCGAGGTCCGCGAAGCGCACGACGTCGACCACCGCGGGATTGCCGAGCAGCAGGCGCGACACCGAACGCTCGCGCTCGACGACGAGCACGACCGGCACGGCGTGCTCGCGGGCGAGCTCGACTTCGATGCCGACACCGAATGAGGGGATGCCCGCATACGCCACGACGACCCGCGCCGAGGTGACGTGCGCGCGGTCGATGTCGTACAGGGCACGCGGTTCCAGCTGGGCGGCGACGACGGGATCCGTGACGCGCTGGGGAAGGTACGCGCGGAGGCCGACCGACTCCACCACCTCGGCCAGGAGCTCGTAGAAGAGCCGCATGCGCGCGCCGTCGTCGAGCGCGGCAAGCGCGCCCGAGACGTACGCCTCGCCGGTGCGGACCGTGGTCTCGCTGTCCATGGGCGCTCGATGCTCGCACGCCCGTCAATAACAGGAGGCGATACGCGGAGTGGTCGAAAACCTAGAATCGCGCGGTGCCGGAGACACGTCTCCCGGACCACCTGCGGCGTTATCCGCTCTTCGCCAAGCTCGCCGACGCTGAGGTCGCGCAGCTTGCGGAACGGATGCGCATGCGGTCGTTCAAGCGTGGCGAAGCGCTGTTCCGCAAGGACGATCCGGGCCTGCATCTGTACGTCGTGCTGGCCGGCGCGGTGAAGATCGCGCTCCCCGGCGAGTTCGGTCAGGAGGCGCTCGTCTCGATCATGCGGACCGGCGACTTCTTCGGAGAGCTCGCGCTCTTCGACGGCAGTCCGCGCTCCGCGTCGGCAACGGCGCTCGAGGACACCCGGGCCGCGCTCCTTGCGCGCGACGACTTCCTCGCGTTCCTCGAAGCGCACCCGGCCGCTGTTCGCGTCGTGCTCGACGCGCTGGCGAAGACCATCCGCCGGCTGTCCGATCGGGTCGAGGACCTGATCTTCCTGGACGTGCCAAGCCGGGTCGCGAAGTACCTGCTCGACCTGGCACAGGTGAACGGGACCGCGAAGCTCGAGCTCACCCTCACGCAGGACGAGCTCGCCGCCTTCATCGGCGCTTCCCGGGTCTCGGTGAACCGCGTGCTTGGTGACCTCGAGCGGCGCGAGATCATCGGGATCCGTCGTCGCCACATCGTCATCGTTGATCCGGAGCGGCTCTCGAAGGAGATCCGGGTCTAGTGGCGCGCCGGCGTCCACTGGTCCTCGTGGTCGAGGACGATCCCGCGCTGGGCGACGTGATCATGACCGCACTCCGCGACGACGGGCTCGACTCGAAGCTCGCGAGCGACGGCGACGAGGCGATGCGGCTCGTCGACGCGCTCGAGCCGTCGTGCATGGTCCTCGACCTCATGATGCCGAGGCGCGACGGATTCTCGGTGCTGCGTGAGCTGCGGTCGGATGGCCGCATCGCGAAGATGCCCGTGGTGGTCGTGACCGCGATGTTCGGCCTATCGGAGCGGAACTACGCGACAGAGCTCGGGGCGGCCGACTACGTCACCAAGCCGTTCGAGCTGGACGACCTCGTCGGCCGCGTGCGCGCGCTGATCACCCCGATCCCCGGCTGAGCCGGGCGCGTCGATCGCCGACGACCGTGCCCGGCTATGCCCTTTGCGCGCCGGGTGTCGATAGCTGGCTGGTGCAATAGCGGCAGCGCGAGGCTGAGGCGAGGATCTCCTCGCCGCAGAACGGACAGGCCTTCATCGGTACGCCTTTGGGGAGCATCGATCGCGCGATCAGGAACACCACGAAGGCAACGACGATGAACGTGATCACCGTGTTGATGAACACGCCGTAGTTGATCGTCGCCGCACCCGCGTCCTGCGCCGCCTTCAGACTCGGGTAGCTCTTTCCCGAGAGGTCGATGAACAGATTGTTGAAGTCGACCCCGCCGAGGAGCTTCCCGACGGGCGGCATGATGATGTCCTTCACCAGCGAGTTGACGACCGCCGCGAGCGCGACACCGATGATGAATGCCAGGGCCAGCGCGAGAACGTTCGCCTTGAGCAACCACTCCTTGAACTCGGAGAACATCGCCAGGAACCTCCACGCCCTACGTCGCCCCCAGCAATCAGCACGCTGGGTGCCAGGCGCACGGGCGGGCGAGCGAGCGTTACTGAGCCGTAGGCTCAGCTGCGCACCCGAGCGGAGCGAGGTCGTGCGCAGACACAAGGCCGAGATAGGCTTGACGAAGCCCACCGGGCCTTGCTAACCTTTTAGCACTCTCGATGGGAGAGTGCTAATGCCTCGAAAGCGCGACCAACTCCCACAGCTCGGCGACCGGCAGCGCGATCTGCTGCGCGCCGTCATCCGCGAGTACATCGCCACCGCCCAGCCGGTGGCTTCGGCGGCGCTCGTCCGCAAATACCGCCTCGACCTCTCGTCGGCGACGGTGCGGAACGAGCTCGCCACGCTCGAGGAGTTCGGTCTGCTGACGCACCCGCACACCTCCGCCGGCCGCGTGCCGACCGACCTCGGCTACCGGTACTTCATCGAGAGCCTGATGCCGCGGCCGAGCCTTCAGCCCGAAGAGCAGGTCACGGTCAGCCATCAGTTCCAGCAGGCGCTGTCGAACACCTCGGAGTGGCTGCGACTCGCGGCTTCGACTCTCGCGCGCCTCACCACCGAAGCCGCGATCGTCACGCCGCCCGCGATCGGCCGCGCCACGCTCCGTCACGCCGAGGTGGTCCCCATCACCGAGCGGCGAGCGTTGCTGGTGGTCGTCTTCGAGAGCGGCGCCGTGGCGCAGCAGCTCCTCGACCTGCGCGTCGCGACGACCGCCGATCACCTGCGTTCCCTCTCGGCGCGACTTACGCAGACGCTCGCGAGGCGTGACGCCGCGGGCGTGCGCGACGCGACCGCTGGCGAGACCGGCGTCGATGCCGAGGTCGCGGCGGCGGTCGTGCGTGCGCTGGACGAGCACGACGCCGCGCGGACGCACGACGTATACACCGACGGGATCCAGAACATCCTCGCGCAGCCGGAGTTCGCGGCCGGCGGCCGGATGCGGGACATGCTGCGGCTCCTGGAAGACCGCACGCGCCTGGTCGAGCTGCTGCCACCGACGCTCGGCGACGATGAGGTCCACGTCGCGATCGGCAGCGAGCACCGGCTGGAGCCGCTCCGCGGCTGCAGTCTCGTGTTCGGCCGCTACGGCACCGGCACCGAGTACCTCGGTTACGTCGGGATCGTCGGCCCGACGCGCATGGACTACGCGCGCACGATCGGCGCCGTGCGGTACGTCGGTTCGCTCATGAGCGATCTTGTTCGAGTCATGGAGGGTCATTAATCATGGACGACAAAACGCGAAAGGCGGAGGAGCTCCTCGAGGAGCGCCTGCGGACGCGGACGAACGGCGAGACGCCTGGCGGCGCCGTCGCCGACGTCGAACCCGATCCGCCGGCGACTGCCGACACGAAGGCGACGACGGTCACGGTGGAGGAGCTCACCAGCGATCTCAAGCGCATGACCGCGGACTTCTCGAACTACCGCAAACGCAACGACGCCGAGCGTGCCGAGTTCGCGAAGTTCGCCAAAGCGGATCTCATCGCGAAGCTGCTCGACGTGCTCGACGGTTACGACCGCGCGCTCGCGACGGTGCCGGATGATCTCCGGGGCCAGCCGTGGGTCGAGGGGATGTGGCTCGTCGAGCGCAAGCTGCGGACTGTCCTCGAGGCCGAAGGCCTCGAACCGATCGACTCGCTCGGCAAGCCGTTCGACCCCTACCTGCACGAGGCCGTGGCATACGTCGAGTCCGACGAGCCGGAGGGCAGCGTCATCCAAGAACATCAAAAGGCGTACCGACTGCACGACCGGGTCATCCGCCCAGCGTTGGTCACGGTCGCCAAGAAGAAGGAGTAACGAACATGCCAAGGGTCATCGGTATCGACCTGGGCACCACCAACTCGGCCGTGGCCTACATGGAAGGTGGGGAGCCCACGATCATCCCGAACGCCGAGGGCGGACGGATCACGCCGTCCGTCGTCGCGTTCACCAAGAGCGGGGAGCGCCTGGTCGGCCAGGTCGCGAAGCGACAGGCGATCACGAACCCCGAGAACACGATCTACTCGATCAAGCGCTTCATGGGACGACGCTTTACCGACCCCGAGGTGCAGCGATCGATGAAGCAGGTCCCGTACAAGATCAACCAGGGGAGCAACGGCGGCGTCGAGGTCGTCCTCGGTGACGGCCGCAAACTGACTCCGCCCGAGGTCTCCGCGATGATCCTCGGCAAGCTGAAGACCGACGCCGAGGCGTTCCTCGGCGACAAGGTCACGCAGGCGGTCATCACCGTTCCCGCGTACTTCGATGACAGCCAGCGCCAGGCGACCAAGGACGCCGGCCAGATCGCCGGCCTCGAGGTGCTGCGGATCATCAACGAGCCCACCGCGGCCGCGCTGGCCTACGGGCTCGACAAGAAGAAGGACGAGATCGTCGCGGTGTACGACCTCGGTGGCGGCACCTTCGACATCTCGATCCTGCAGCTCGGTGAAGGCGTCTTCGAGGTCAAGGCCACGAACGGTGACACGCACCTGGGTGGCGACGACTTCGACGCGCGGATCATCGACTGGCTCATCGACGAGTTCAAGAAGGACCAGGGCATCGATCTGAAGAACGACCGCATGGCCCTTCAGCGTCTCAAGGAATCCGCCGAGAAGGCGAAGATCGAGCTTTCGAGCACGCAGCAGACCGAGATCAACCTACCGTTCATCACGGCGGACCAGGCCGGTCCGAAACACCTGGTCATCACGCTGACCCGAAGCAAGCTCGAGCAGCTCGTGGGCGACCTCGTCGAGATGACGATCGGTCCGGTCAAGAAGGCCATCGCCGACGCCGATGTCAGCCCGGACAAGATCGACGAGGTCGTCCTCGTCGGCGGCATGACGCGCATGCCTCTCGTGGTCGAGACCGTGAAGAAGCTGTTCGGCAAGGAGCCGAACAAGAGCGTGAACCCCGACGAGGTCGTGGCCATCGGCGCCGCGATCCAGGCGGGAGTGCTCAAGGGCGAGGTGAAGGACATCCTCCTCCTCGACGTCACGCCGCTGTCGCTCGGTATCGAGACGCTCGGTGGCGTCGCCACCAAGCTCATCGAGCGCAACAGCACCATCCCGACGTCGAAGTCGCAGATCTTCACCACGGCCAGCGACGGCCAGACTCAGGTGGAGATCCACGTCGTCCAGGGCGAGCGCGAGCTCGCCGCGGACAACAAGAGCCTGGCGCGCTTCATCCTCGACGGCATCCCCCCGGCACCGCGCGGCCTCCCGCAGATCGAGGTGACGTTCGACATCGACGCGAACGGCATCCTCAACGTCAAGGCGAAGGACAAGGCGACCAGCAAAGAGCAGCACGTCACGATCACCGCCTCGAGCGGCCTCAGCAAGGACGAGGTCGAGAAGCTCGTGAAGGACGCGCAGACGCACGCGGAGGAGGACCGCCGCAACGTCGAGCGGATCCAGGCCCGCAACGAAGCGGACACCTTCGCGTACCAGATCGAGAAGACGCTCCGCGACCTCGGCGACAAGGCTCCGGCCGACATCAAGAAGGATGTCGAGGAGAAGATCGCCGCCCTGCGCGAAACGCTGAAGGGCGACGACACGCAGCGGATCAAGACCGCGATGGAGGAGCTGCGCGTCGCGTCGATGAAGATCGGCGAGGCGATGAGCAAGCAGCAACCGCCCTCAGACGACGGCCAGCCGCAGCAGCCCGAGGGCGAGCCCGCGGGTGCGACGGCCGGCGACAAAGGCGACAAGAAAGACGGCGACACGATCGAAGGCGAGTTCAAGGAGCAGAGCTAACTCGTACAGCCGACCGCGCAACTCGGACGCGCGAGCAGAGGCGCCGCGGGAGGATGACTCCATGCGGCGCCTCTTGCTCTACCTGGTGCTCATCCTCGCGGCGTGCGCGCCGACAGTCATCGCCTCGCGCGCCTTGCCCTGACGAAGATGCTTGGTCTGTTCCTACGTGGCGTGCTCGCGGTCGCGATCATCGCGGCCGGCCTTGTCGTGGGTGAACAGCTTCGCGCGACACGTGAGCAGCTCGCGCAGGGTCAGGCGGCGAATGCGGGTACCCCTATCCCGACAACGCAGCCCGTGACGCCAGCGCCCAAGCCGACAGTGCGCGTATTCCAGCCACAGCCGACAGCGCCGCCGGCCGCGCGTACGGTGGTGCCCACGCCGGTCACCACACCGTTCACCGGCGTCCCGTCGGTCGTAAGCGGAAGCGTCACCGCGGGCGGCAAGCCGGTGCGGGCGGCGCAAGTCATGGTCTATCCCTCCAACTCGTTCAACCACGGACCCACACCGATGCCTCCCCAGAGCGCAAGTACGTCGACGGACGATCGAGGTTCCTACCAGGTTTCCCTCCCGCCCGGTGCATACCGCATCGGAGCCTTCCGCAACTACAACAACAACCTCGCGGATCCCACCGACGGTTTCGCGGGCGTCACGTGGTACGGCGATGGGTACACGATCGGCTTCGGGAAGGACCTCGTCGTCAGCAGCAACGTCTCGGCCGCCGACATCGCGATGCTTCGGGTGGTCAAGGTCGCCGGCCGCGTCGTCGGACGCGACGGCGTCGGTGTGCCGAATGCCCGCGTCGACCTCTCTCGGTTCTACGGAGGTATCCAGTTTCCACTCGTCCCACTCGGCCTTGCGGCGACGGATCCGAGTGGCGCGTTCAACTTCTCGATCGCCGCGATGCCGCTCACTCTTCGGGCGCAAGCGTCAGGACCGACCGGCGAGGCTTGGGCGACGATCGATCTCGATCTTCGCGCTGACCGGACGGACCTCGTCCTGACGATCGATCGAGGCGACATCGTCAGCGGCACCCTCCGCGACGTTGCCGGAAGGCCGCTCCCCGACACAAACTTCGGCGTGTGGTCCGGCGACGCCCTGGTCTTCTGCACGTCCTGCGGCGGAAGCAGCGACGGTGCCGGCCGCTTCATGATCACGATCCCCAACGGGACGGTTCACTTCAAGAATTGGCCACAGGTCGGCGAGCCCGAGCTCTCATCGAAGGATTACGTCGTCTCGGGTGACCTGACGCTCGACCCGGTGCTACAGGTCCACTGACCGTCGTTCGCCCCGTGATGGTCAGCCCTTCGCGACCAACGTTCCGACCATACCGTAGGCCTCGTGGCCCGGGAAATGGCAGACGTACAGATACGTCCCCGGCGGGAACGTGAGCGTCGTGCGTTTGACCGACATCGGCGGCAGCGAGACCTCATCGGGTCGATCGCCGTGCACGGCCTCGGTGCCGGTCCGGTGACGCTCATGGAAGTTCGAGTCGCCGATGAGCCACTCGTGGTCGATCGGGTCGTCGTTCACGATCGTGAACGTGATCGGCACGCCGGCGGGGACCTCGATGGTGCTCGGTTCGAAGTGCGAGTAGTGGATCCGGACGGCGACTTCCGTCGGCATCGCGGCCTGCGCCGACGCGCAGGCGCTCGCCGCGAATGCGGCGAGCGCGAGCGCGACGACTGTGCGCCTCACGGCGCGACCGACCGGGGGGCGAAGCGCCCGATGAGAAGGACCGCGCCGAGTCCGAGGATCGCGATGCCCACGAGGGCGAGCGGCTCGTTCGAAGGTGTGTTGGTCGCGGGGGTCGTCGGGTTGGCCGGAGCCTCGAGCCCCGCGGCGACCCGCGACGGGACTTTTCCGTTCGCGCTGATCGCGAGGTCGTAGGTGAGCTGGCTGGCGGCGGCGTTGATGCCGATCTTCGTGAGCCACGCCATCTCGGGGACCCAGTCCATGCCCTTGTCGGAGCGAAGGTCGTTCAGAAGCGACGCCGACGCGGTCTGGCTGTACTGCAGCTCCATGCCGTTGGCGAACGGCGCGGGGAGCAGCAGCGGCTTGCGATCGGTGAGGAGATACACATCCGCGTCGACACGCGCCGCGGCGCTCTTGCCGGTGGCGAGGATGCGAAGCGGGACCCACGGGTTCGCGGTCGGGATCGTGATGTGGACCGGCGTGCCGTCACCGACCTGCTGGCCCTTGGCCTTCGCCGCGTCCGCGTCGAAGATCGCGGCCATGAAGATCGGGCTGCGCGCCGCGTAGAAGTCGAGGACCTCGGGGGCATCCGGTGGAAGGCGGAAGCCGTGCTCGGTGGCCCAGCGTCCGACCGACTCGCCGCCGCCGCTGAGGACGGTGATGTCGAGCGCGTCGATCTTCACCTGCATCAGGACCACCGCGTCCGCCGCGGGCGCCGCGAGCGGGAGGGCGCCGCGCACGTTGAATTTCGCGATCTCCGTCTCGCGGATGAGGCGCTGGAGCGTCCAGTCGCCGCCCTTCTCGACGGAGGTGGGAACACCCGGCAGGGGAACGAGCGAGCCGAACTGCCCGCTGCCGCCCTGGAACTTGAACGCCGTGACGTAATGCTCGATGCCGTCGTGGTAGCCGGCGAAGGTCGTCGTGCGGAGCAGGTTGACCGCGCCGTTGGGGCCGATCAGGCCCGCGCAGGCCGCG
>VBEZ01000070.1 GCA_005882255.1 Chloroflexota bacterium
ATGAGCGAGTACGGGCCCGTCGAGCGCGCGTGGATCTTGTCCTCGACGAGGTGGTGCAGCTTCATCATGTAGAGGTAGCCGACCGTGATCGGCTGCTCGAACGCCTTTCCGTTCCGCCCGTCGCGGAGCGTGATCTTCCCGTCCTCCGGCAGCCCCGCCTTGCGCAGCTGCTCCTTGATCGCCGCCTCCTTGGCCCCGTCAAAGACAGGCGTGGCGACGTGGATGCCGAGCGCCTGCGCGGCCCAGCCGAGATGCGTCTCGAGGATCTGGCCGATGTTCATCCGGCTCGGCACGCCGAGCGGGTTGAGCACGATGTCCACGGGCGTGCCGTCCGGCAGGAAGGGCATGTCCTCCACCGGGAGGATCTTCGCGATGACGCCCTTGTTGCCGTGGCGGCCGGCCATCTTGTCGCCGACGCTGATCTTGCGCTTCTGCGCGACCGCGACGCGGATCATCTTGTTCACGCCCGGCAGGAGCTCGTCGTTGTTTTCGCGGCTGAAGACCGCGACGTCGACGACCTTCCCGTGCTCGCCCGACGGGAGCCGGAGCGAGGTGTCCTTCACCTCGCGCGCCTTCTCGCCGAAGATCGCGCGGAGCAGGCGCTCCTCGGCCGTGAGCTCCGTCTCGCCCTTGGGCGTGATCTTGCCCACGAGGATGTCCTGCGGCCCGACCTCGGCCCCGATGTACACGATCCCGTTCTCGTCGAGGTCGGCGAGCGCCTCCTCGCCCACGTTCGGGATGTCGCGGGTGATCTCCTCGGGCCCGAGCTTGGTATCGCGGGCCTCGCACTCGTACTTCTCGATGTGGATGGAGGTGAACTTGTCGTCCTGGACGATGCGATCGCTCAGGATGATGGCGTCCTCGTAGTTGCCGCCCTCCCAGGGCATGAACGCGACGAGGATGTTCTGGCCGAGCGCGAGCTCGCCCTCGTCGGTCGAGTAGCTGTCGGCGAGGATCTGGTCCGTCACGACGCGGTCGCCGACGCTCACGATCGGGCGCTGGTTGAAGCAGGTGCCCTGGTTCGTGCGGACGAACTTCTGGAGCCGGTAGCGGAACGCGTCGCCGGCGTCCTCCTCGACCCAGATCTCGGTCGCGGAGACACTGCGCACCACGCCGCCGGCGCGGGCGAGGACGACCTGGCCCGAGTCCCGCGCGGCGCGGTACTCGATCCCGGTGCCGATGATCGGCGCCTCGGGGCGCACGACGGGCACGGCCTGGCGCTGCATGTTGGAGCCCATGAGGGCGCGGTTCGCGTCGTCGTGCTCGAGGAACGGGATGAGCGCCGCCGACACGGAGACGATCTGCTTCGGGGACACGTCCATGAAGTCGGCGTTCGCCGGCGGCGCCTCGTGGTACGCGTCGCCGCGGTGCACCTGCACGCGCTCGTCGAGGAAGAAGCCGGTGTCGTCGAGGCGCGCGTTCGCCTGCACGACCGTCGCGAGCTCCTGCTCATCGGCGGTGAGGAAGACGATCTCGTCCGAGACGCGGGGCTTGCCCTTGCCGTCCTTCACGATGCGGCGGAACGGCGACTCGATGAACCCATACGGGTTCACGCGCGCGTAGGTCGCGAGCGACCCGATGAGACCGATGTTCGGTCCTTCCGGCGTCTCGATCGGGCAGATGCGGCCGTAGTGGCTGTAGTGGACGTCGCGGACGTCGAAGCCGGCGCGCTCCCGCGAGAGACCGCCGGGGCCGAGGGCCGAGAGGCGTCGCTTGTGGGTGAGCTCGTCGAGCGGGTTCGTCTGCTGCATGAACTGCGACAGCTGGCTGCCGCCGAAGAACTCCTTGATCGCGGCCACGACCGGCCGGATGTTGATGAGCTCCTTCGGCGTCGCCTTCTCGGGCTCGACGATGGACATGCGCTCGCGGACGACGCGCTCCATGCGCAGGAGTCCCACGCGGAACTGCTGCTGGATGAGCTCGCCGACGGCGCGAACGCGACGGTTGCCGAGGTGGTCGATGTCGTCCGGGTGGCCCTTGCCGTTGTTCAGCTCGATCATCCGTCCGACGATGCGGACGAGATCGTCGTTGGTCAGCGTCCGCTGCGACATCTCGAGGTCGAGGCCGAGCTTGCGGTTCAGCTTGTAGCGGCCGACCTTCGCGAGGTCGTAGCGCCGGAAGTTGAAGAACAGCGACTGCACGAGGTTGCGCGCGTTGTCGATCGTCGGCGGGTCACCCGGGCGCAGGCGCTTGTAGACCTCGACCAGACCCTCGTTCGTGTTCGTGGTCGGGTCGCGGTCCAGCGTCGACTGGACGTACTGGTGCTCGGGGTCGTTGTCGATCGCGGTGAAGAGCGCCTTGATCTCCTCGTTCGTCGAGTACCCGACCGCGCGCAGCAGCGTGGTCACCGGCAGCTTGCGCTTGCGGTCGACCTTCACCGACATGACGTCCTTGTTCGACGTCTCGAACTCGAGCCATGCGCCGCGGTTCGGGATGAGCTTGGCGTAGAAGAGACGACGGCCGGTCGTGGGGTCGTCGACGGCGGTGAAGTACACGCCGGGCGAGCGCACGAGCTGCGACACGACAACGCGCTCGGCGCCGTTGATCACGAACGTGCCCTTGTCGGTCATCCACGGGAAGTCCCCGAGGAAGACGTCCTGCTCCGAGACCTCACCGGTCTCCTTGTTCACGAGCTCGACGCGCGCCCAGAGCGGCTTGCTGAACGTGAGGTCCTTGGTGCGGCACTCCTCTTCGGAGTACTTCGGCTCACGGAACTCGCTCGAGATGAAACGCAGGTCGAGGTTCTTTCCGGTGAAGTCCTGGATCGGCGAGATCTCGGTGAACAGCTCGCCCAGACCCTCGTCGCAGAACCACTTGAAGCTGTCGAGCTGGGTCTGGATCAGATTCGGTAGCGGCAGCACCTCGGGCAGCGAGGCGAAGTTGCGGCGTTCGCGCGCAGGCGACAAGACCCGGTCGAGGGTGACGGACATAGACGGACCCTCCTCAGGCGCTTAGGTGGGGCAGGCGCAAAGAGAGACGGGGACTGACCTGTGGCAAGGGACATATCGTAGGCCGTCATCTACCGGCCGGTCAAGCGGCGGGAACCGTCAAATTTGGACTTGAGGCCGGGCCTTGTCAAGACCCCTTTCTTGGCGCTCCCGCCCGCCCGGGATAGGCGTCAGAAGTCGGTAAAACGGGCCCTTTGGCACCCTTTCGGGCGGCACACCGGCGGCGGGCGTGCGTATTCTCGGCAGACAGATGGACGACCCGAAGGCGCCCGTGGCCGAGCCAGCATCCGTGAAGAAGCCGCTTGTGACCCGCCGAACCGTGCTCGCCGCCGCGGCTGCGGCCGGCGCGGGCGTCGCGGCGGCTCGCCTGGTCGCGCTGGCGAACGAGCCCACCTTCGACCGGGTGCCGGTCACCGGCACGCAGGGCAACAAGACGGGCCTCGACTGGGTCACGCCGCTCGGGAACGAAGCCGCACGCGTCTCGCACCTGCTGCGCCGCACCACCTTCGGCGCGAGCGCCGAGGAGCTCGACAGGGCGCAGGCCGACGGCTATGCGAAGACCGTCGACCGCCTCCTCGAGACCAAGTTCGTGGAGCCGCCGGCCCTCGCGGGTGCCGACGACGCGAGCCAGGACAGCCCACTCAACGTGGGAGCACTGCAGCAGTGGTGGATCGACTGGATCCTCGCGAGCCCGACGCCGTTCGGCGAGCGCATGACGCTCTTCTGGCACGGCCATTTCACGTCCGACTTCCGCAAGGTCGGCAATCAGTACCCGTTCCTCTACTGGCAGAACCTCACCTGGCGGAAGAACGCGCTCGCCGATCTGAAGACGATGCTCTATGGGGTCACGATCGATCCGGCGATGCTCCGCTACCTCGACCTCGGCAACTCCACCGCGCAGAGCCCCAACGAGAACTACTCGCGCGAGCTGATGGAGCTCTTCACGATGGGCCCCGACGCGTTCACCGAGGACGACGTGCGCGCCGGCGCGAAGGCTCTGAGTGGCTGGCGCGAGCCGCGTACGCAGGCGATGATCGATGCGGACGTCAAGCGGCAGCAGATGCGCACCGGCCAGGCACCGAAGACACCGCCGAAAGCCGACACCGTGAAGACCGGCGTCTACGAGGCGCAGCGCGGCTACCGCGGCGCGGCGTTCGCGTTCCTCGGTGAGTCCCGGGTCTGGAACACCGACGCCGTGCTCGACAGGATCCTCCAGCAGGACGCGACCGCGCCGTTCATCGTGCGCAAGCTCCTCACGTCGTTCGTGTCGCCGACGCCGTCCGACCCCTACGTCGCGCGGCTTGCCGCCGGATACCGGGCGAGCCGCTACGACACGAAAGCGCTGATGCGCGACATCCTCATGAGCCCTGAGTTCACGGCTGCGGACACGTACCGCGCACTCATCAAGTCGCCGACCGAGCTGATGATCAATGCTGCGAAGGCCCTGGGCGACAAGACGCTGTCAAAGCTCGTCGCGGGTCAGGGCATGGGCATGGGCCAGACGCTGTTCGATCCCCCGAGCGTTGGCGGCTGGCCTGAGAACGAGTCGTGGGTCTCCTCGAACACGATGCTCGCGCGCGCGAACTTCGTGACCGCGGCGGTGCAGGGCGTGAAGAAGCTGCCCTCGGCGGGGAACGCGCACAACACGCAGATCGATGGCGTCATGTCCGCACAGACCTTGAAGCTGCTCAACGAGGCGGCGGATGACCGGCGTCGCTGGTCGATCCTCCTGGCCTCGCCTGAGTTCCAGCTCAAATAAAGGAGCACCGAGATGGTCGCCAGTATCGACAAGATCGGTCGCCGCGAGTTCCTCCGCGCCGGGCTGGTGTTCGGCGCCGGAGCCGCGGGCCTGGCGGCCGGCTACGCCGCGGTTCCGGACGTCTTCGCCCGCGCGATGTACGCCGCGAAGCAGGAGAAGATCGTCAACGACAAGGTCCTGGTGATGATCCAGCTCGCCGGCGGTAACGACGGGCTCCAGACGGTGATGCCGCTCGCGGACCCCAGCTACCGCGATCTGCGGCCGCAGCTCTCGAAGTCGGCCGACGAAGCGCTTCCGATCACGAAGGACTTCGGCCTGAACAAGAACCTCACCGGCACCAAGAAGCTCTGGGATGACGGCAAGCTCGCGATCGTGCAGGGCGTCGGCTACCCGAAGCCGTCGTTCTCGCACTTCGACTCGATCCGCGTGTGGGAGACCGCCGATCCGGAGCGGCGCCAGCAGGACGGCTGGCTCGGGAAGACCATCGCCGACAACTACGACTCCGCCGGCCACCCGCTGGTCGGCTGCGCCTGCGGCACCACCGGCATCCCCGCGGCGCTGCGAGACCTCGAGGCGACCCTCACCGTCGTGAACAGCCAGCAGAGCTTCAAGTTCAACGGCCGACACCGCGGTCACGACCGCACGCGACACCGTCGCGCAGCTCAAGACCTCGGCCGCCTCGTACACCCCGAAGGCGCAGTACACCGACAACGCCAAGCTGGTGTACTCGTCGAAGAATCAGCTCGCCGCCGCGCTGCAGCTCGCCGCGCAGCTCATCGTGACCGGGACCGGTGTGAAGATCCTCCACGTCACGCTGGGCGGGTTCGACACCCACTACACGCAGCAGCAGCGCCACGACGACCTCATGGGCTACTTCGACCAGGCCGTCACCGCGTTCTACACCGACCTCGCGGCGCACGGCATGTCCGATCGCGTGCTCATCGCCACCTGGTCCGAGTTCGGCCGCCGTCCGAAGGAGAACGCGAGCGCCGGGACCGATCACGGAACGTCGGCGCCGGTGTTCCTCATGGGCGACGCGGTGAAGGGCGGCCTCTACGGCGCGGCCCCGAGCCTCGCGAAGCTCGACACCGGCGGCAATCTCGCCTTCAACGTCGACTTCCGCTCCGTCTATCAGGAGATCCTCGAAGGTCACCTCGAGGTCGACGCGAAGGAAGTCTTCAGCCAGAGCTTCGACAAGCTGGCGATCATCAAGGCCTGACGTGGAGCGGTCGACGATCCTGCGCGCCGGCGCGGCGCTGTTCGCGACCGCGGCGTTCGTCGGCTCCGGGGGCTACGTCGTCGCGCATCCGAAGAACGACGCCGCTCCGCTGCAGCCGCCGGCCGAGTCGCAGGTGGCGCTGCGAACGCCCGCTCCGAGCGCGACGCCCGCGCCGACGCGGACCGGCCGCGGCACGCCGCCGCCGCGCATCACCACCGCCCCGGGCGTTCTCGCGACGCAGCTGCCGGGCATCACTTACACGCACGTCTCCTAGTTAGTCTCCGACGGTGGAGCGTCGAACCTTCGAGTCCCTCGGGGGCGAATGCGAGCTGTTCGCGATCGGCGTCGACCCTGACGCTCTCGTGGCCGCGGAGGCCTGGATCCGCCGGAGGCATGACCGGTTGACGCGCTTCGATCCGAGCAGCGACGTGTCGCGGCTGAACGCCTCAGGCGGGCGATGGCTCGCCGTCAGCGCCGAGCTGGAGGTGCTCCTGCGCGAGTCGATGCGCGCCTTCGAGCTCAGCGACGGGCTCGTCAACGTCGCGGTCTTGCCCGCGCTCCTCGCGGCCGGTTACACGCGAGACTTCGCGGCCGGCCCGACCGCGCGCAGCGCGGCGCCGCGGATACCGCCGCTAACGGAGGTCCTTCAGCTGCGACCGGGCGAGGCGCGCCTGGTGCGCGGCGGCGCGATCGACCTCGGCGGGATCGCGAAGGGCTGGCTGGCCGATCGGGTCGCGGAGCGCCTCGGCGAGAACGTGCTCGTGAACCAAACGGTCGTGGGAAGGCGGCCATCACCTCATCGATCCACGCACCGGACTTCCGGCGCAGAGCGATCTCAGCGAAGTGTCGGTACTGGCGTCGACCGCGACCGATGCCGAGATCTTCGCGAAGGTCGCGCTGCTTCTCGGTTCGCGCGAGGCGCCACGGTGGCTCGAGCCGCGATCGCCGGGGTGGTCGCTAGCGTGACGAAGCGAGCGCGCGCTTGGCCTCGTAGAGACGCGCGTCGGCAGCCTTCACGACGTCGTCGCCGCTCTGACCGCTCCGCCACTCCGCCGCGCCCACGCTGATCGAGACCGGGCCTCCGATCGCGGACCAATCGTTGTCCCGGACCGCCGCGCGCAGGCGTTCTCCCACCACCTTCGCCTGATCCTCGCGCGTGCCCGGCAGGAGCGCGAGGAACTCATCTCCGCCAACGCGGATCGGCACGTCCGCACCGCGGAGCTGAAGGCGGAGCAGCTCGCCGATGCGTGCGAGGACTCTATCCCCGGCGGCGTGCCCGAGCGTGTCGTTGAGCCGCTTGAGGCCGTCGAGGTCGAGAGCGAGGACCGAGAACGCTCGCCCCCGCGCGGCCTCGGATACCAGCCGCGTCAGGAGGTCGTCGGCGTAGCGGCGGTTGTAGAGACCGGTCAGTGTGTCGGTGAACGCGAGCTTCATCGCGCTCGTCCGCTCGTCCGCGAGTTCTTCGGCTCGGGCCGTGATCGCGCGACGCGCGTCGCGCAGCGCTCGGCCGGCGAACGCCGTGAACAGAACGAACGCCAGCAGCTGCAACAGCTGCGTCACGAGACGCTCCGCCACGAGCGGCAGCGCGTCGTTTCCCTGCGCGAGGATCGCGACCATCAGCAGGCTTGCCGCGCTCACGAGTCCGATGACCAGCGTGTGTCGGGTTCGGGGCGAATAGATCGTCGCCAACACCGGTAATAGGAAGTACGGGAAGTAGGGCGACGCGTTTCCACCGGTGAGCGTCAGCAAGACGATGACGACCGGTTGCGCGAGCACGACGAAGATCAGAACGCGGCGATCACCCAGTGCCGTTGGCGACAACAGGTGGAACCAACCCAGCGTGAAGAGGAAGAGCAGCAGAGCCGCCCACAGGACGCCGGGGCGATTCTCCTGTTGGGTGATGGGCAGCACGCCGGTAACGGCGAAGAGACCGGCGACCGCGAGTGCGAGCCGTTCATTCGTACGGCGGATGCGAGCGGCGTACGCGGCGCTCTCCCGCGCCGACTCGGTGGACGGGTGAACCGGCTGATCGCCGATCATCATCGGGTCCGCGTCCTTCCCGGAAAACCAAACCGGGACCCTTGCGGGCCCCGGTCCGGCACCTTTCGCGAGCCCACCGACCAGGCGGTGGACCGGCGGACGACAACGATATCGGGGTACCTTGCGCTACCGATACCGGTAGCAGAACGTTTGGGCTAGTGCCCGGCTATTTGAGCTCGACGGTCGCGCCGGCGTCCTCGAGCTTCTTCTTGACCGCGTTCGCTTCGTCCTTGCCGACGTTCTCCTTGACCGGCTTCGGAGCCCCGTCCACAAGGTCTTTGGCCTCTTTCAGGCCCAGCCCGGTGAGCTCGCGGACGGTCTTGATGACGTTGATCTTGGATGCGCCGGCCTCCTTCAGGATGACGGAGAACTCGGTCTTTTCCTCGACCTCGGCCGCGGCCGCGCCGGCACCGGCGCCCCCGCCGGCCGCCGCGACGGCGACCGGCGCCGCGCTGACGCCCCAGCGGTCCTGCAGGAACTTGCCGAACTGGGCGATCTCCATGATCGACCAGGACTCGAGCTCACCCGCGATCTTGTCGAACTTCGGATTGCTTTCGGTAGCGGTTGCCATATCGATCTCCTTTATTGCGCGCGCGCGCTGAGCACGTAGATGAGGGTCTGCGCTGGTGCCTGGAAGAGTCCCGTGAGTTGCGCCAGGGGAGCCTGAAGGCTCCCGACGATCTGGCCCTGCAGATGCGCACGACTGGGTAGCCGCGCCAACGTCTGGACGTCCTCGACGGTCATCGTCTTCCCGCCGATGAACGCGCCGACGATCCGCAGCGCCTTGAGGAGACGCGCTTCGTCGACCATGCCTTTCGCGAGCTCGACCTCGTCGATGCTTCCGAGGGCGACGGCCGTCGGTCCAGTGAGGAGCGAATCGAGCCCGCTCCGCTCGGTCTTTTCCGCGGCACGCGTGAAGAGGCTGTTCTTCACGACGTGGTACTCCACGCCCTTCGGCCGGAGTCGCTTGCGCAGGTCCTGCAGCTCGCCGACCTTCAGGCCGCGGTAGTCGGTGACGATGACCGCGGTCGAGCCGCGGAGCTGTTCCGCGAGCGCGTCCACGGCACGGCTCTTCGCCGCCACACCGCCGCCCTTCCGTTTGACCTTGGGTCCGGTCTTGATCTTCGCCATGTCACCCCCTTAAGAACTACGAAGCCCTCGTTCCCCAGCGGAAACGAGGGCCTGAGCACAGCGCCGCTGTGCTTCGTTCTCGCCTCCGCAGGACTTATCCCGTTCGGGTGCCGGCTTCTTTGGCTGTTCAGTTGTCGCAGGTAGCGGAGCGCTACGCCCCACCACCCGGTACGTGAATTATGCGGTCGCGCGACCGCCGAGTCCAAGCGTCGCGCCGAGATCGAGCTTAACGCTCGGCCCCTGCGTGCTGGTGAGGTGCGCCGACCGGACGTACTGGCCCTTCACGCCCGCAGGACGTGCGCGGTTGATCGCTTCGATCACGGTCGCGAGGTTCTCGATCAGCGCCTGCTCGCTGAAGGAGGCCTTGCCGACGACGGTGTGGATCACGGCGGTCTTGTCCACGCGGAATTCCACCCGGCCACCCTTCGCGTCGCGAACGGCCTTCGCTACGTCGAAGGTCACGGTGCCCGACTTCGGGTTCGGCATCAGACCGCGCGGCCCGAGCACGCGGCCGAGCTTACCGACCTGGCCCATGAGATCCGGCGTCGCCACGGCGACGTCGAATTCCATCCAGCCACCCTCGATCCGCTTCGCGAGATCCTCCGCGCCGACGACGTCCGCGCCCGCGGCCTGCGCCTCGCGCGCCTTGTCGCCCTGCGCGAACGCGATCACGCGCACCGTCTTGCCGGTGCCGTTCGGAAGAACGGCGGCGCCGCGCACCATCTGATCGGCATGCTTGGGATCGACGCCCATGCGCATGTGCAGCTCGACCGTCGTATCGAATTTCGCCCCGCTGGTCTCCTTGACGAGCTTCACGCCCTCTTCCGGCGGGTATTCGCGAAGGCGGTCGATCTTCTTCGCGAGCTCGTTGTACCGCTTGCCGTGCTTCTTCTCTGGCATCTCAGTCCCCTTTCGGCCGTGAGGCCTGCCGTCTCTCGCGCGGTGCACGCCACCCGTCGGTGGACCCTGATCGTATCGCTACGAGCCGATCTCGACTCCCATGCTTCGCGCGGTCCCCTCGACCATCTTCATCGCGCCCTCGATCGACGTCGCGTTGAGGTCCGCCAGCTTGGTCTCCGCGATCTTCTTCACCTGGGCCCGCGTGATCTTCCCGACCTTCTCCTTGTTCGGCTTGCCCGAGCCCTTCTCGATCCCGGCCTCGCGGCGGATGAGGTCTGCGGCCGGCGGGCTCTTCGTCACGAAGGTGTACGAGCGGTCTTCGAAGACGGTCACGACCGCGGGCACGACCGTGCCGGTGAGCGCGGCGGTGCGCTCGTTGTACTCCTTGATGAACTGGCCCATGTTGATGCCGTGCGGGCCCAACGCGGTGCCGACGGGCGGCGCGGCGGTCGCCTTGCCCGCCTGGATCTGCACCTTCACGACCGCCTTGATCTTCTTCGCCATTTATTTCACCAGCTTCTCGATCTGCAGGAAGTCCAGCTCGACCGGCGTCTCGCGGCCGAAGATGGACACCAGGACCTTGACCTTGTTGCGCTCGGGGTTCACCTCGTCGACGACACCGTGCAGGTCGGTGAACGGACCGTCGGTGACGCGCACGGCCTCGCCCTTCGTGAACGCGACCTTGTACTTCGGCGCGTCGAGCTTGATCTGCCGCAGGATCGCGCGCACCTCGGTGTCGGTGAGCTCGGTCGGCTTGTTCCCGCTTCCGACGAAGCTCGTGACGCCCGGCGTGTTGCGTACGACGTACCAGGAGTCGTCGCTCATCACCATCTCGACGAGGACGTAGCCGGGAAAGATCTTCCGCTCCACCGGGTGACGCTTGCCGTTCTTGATCTCGATCTCTTCCTCGGTCGGAACGAGCACCTGGAAGATCTTGTCGCCCATATCCATCGACTGGATGCGGTGCTCGAGATTCGTCTTCACCTTGTTCTCGTAGCCCGAGTACGTGTGGATCACGTACCAGCGGCGGCCGGTGTCGGCCTGCGGCTCCGCGGTGGGCGCCGCGCCCGCCGGCTTCTCGGGTTCGGGCTCTGGTGCGGGTGCGGCGACCTCGGGCTCCGCCTCGGCGACCGCGCCGGCGCGGCGCAGCATCTTCTTGGCCTCGTCGACGGAGACCTGCTCATCGGGCTCCGCGGTACCGAGGAACGCGCGCGCCGCGAGCGTGGCCTCCTCGTCGGAGAGCTTCGCGGCGTCTCTGCCGCCGTCCTGCTCCTGTGCCTGCTCGGATTCCTGCTCCGTCGCGGACCCCTCGGGGGCGGTCTCTTCCGGCGCTCCGTCCCGCGGTTCGCCCTGCTCGCCGCGCTCCTGCTCGTCCATGCCGCTCCTCTACTGACCTGGGACGGGCGTCGCCGTCGGTTGGCCGACGATGCCCCTGGTGATGACCAGCGTGAAGAGATTGTCGAACGCGAAGATGTATGCGGCGATGAGCGCCGAGATCACGAGCACGATCAGCGTGAGACGAAGGACCGTCTCACGACTCGGCCAGGTGACCTTGCGCAGCTCGGCCCAGGCCTCTTGCGCGAACTCGATCGGGCTCTGGCGTGCGACTCGCAGCGTTGTTGCCATTCCTACGTATCCATTCCTTCCAGCACGGCAGGAGAGACTCGAACTCTCAACCTACGGTTTTGGAGACCGTTGCTCTGCCAGTTGAGCTACTGCCGTATGACCGCCTGCGGCGGTCATACGGCAGCT
>VBEZ01000071.1 GCA_005882255.1 Chloroflexota bacterium
TCGCTCGGCTGCCTAGCGTCCGCTACGCGGGTCAGTTGGCCCGGCGCGGGTCAGTTCTGACCGAGGATGTGCCCGAGCTCCTGCTGCACGACGCTATTGAGTCACGAGGTGAACGTTACCCGCCTGCAGAGCGCTTGTTTAGCCGGCGCTCACGAATGGACCTGACCCGCGCAACGGAAGGAGTCTGTTCTCATGAAGGCGACCGGGTACCTATTGACCGCGGGCGCGGTGGCCGCGCTCGTCGTGGTCGCGCTCATCTGGAGCTTCAGCCAGCGGCCGAGTCCTGTCGCGGCCACGCAGAGCCCATCCGCGACGCCGACGGCGTCCACGCCGACGCCGACCGCGTCGGCCGCAGCGAGCGCACCGACGCAGCCGAGCGCTCCGGCCACGGGCGTCATCACGGGCCGGATCGGATATCCGTCCGAGTTCGCGCCGCCACTGACGGCGTACGCGATCAGCGTGAATGACCCGAACGTCTGGTACTCGACGAACACGCCCTTCTTTGGGAGCTTCACGCGACCGACGCCTTCACCCACGCCATCGTTCGCCGCCACGTGGCCGCCCGAAGGACAAGGCATGTACCAGCTCAGCGTGCCTGCCGGCACCTACTACGTGGTCGGGTACAACAACGACACCGGTCTGCCAAAGGATCTTCCGGTCGGGTACACGGAGTGGGCGATGAAATGCAGCTCGTCCGACCCGGCGCAGCCGCCACCGCCTGCCGGGCCTTGCCCCTATCCCCGCACACTCGTGCCGGTCACCGTGGCTGCCGGACAGACGGTGCGCTTCATCGATCTGGTCGATTGGGCGTTCCAGGGCGGCGCGTTCCCGCCGCGACCGACGCCGCGCTAGTTCTGGCCGAGGATGTGCCCGAGCTCCTGCTGCACGACGCTGTTGAGGGTGGTCGTGGTCCAGCCGCCACCGCCGCCGTCGCGATCGACATAGACGGTGCCTCCGACGGTGAGCGCGATCTCGGTGCCGGGCAGATCGGCGATGGCGATGCGCACGTAATTGAGAGACGACAGCGGGATACCGAGCCGCGCGGCCCAGTAGCTCTTTGCCGCGGTCAGCGCGCTGGCGAGCATCGCCTCGGTCGCGAGCGGCTGGCTTGTGTTCACCGCGCCGGAGAGGACGTTGCCGCTCGCCGCGAAGACGGGGTCGTTCGTGCGAACGTGCACGTTGTCGAACGACGATGTTCCGCCCTTGGTGAAGAGTCCGAGCGAGCCGTCCGCGACCGGCGCGTTGTATCCCCACGACGTCACGTACGTGCCGTTCAGCGTGACCGCCACGGACGTGCCCTTCAGCGTCAGCGATAGCGTGTAGTCCGTCGTCGCGAGGAGCGTCTTCGCGACCGTCTGCTCGACGACGAAGCCGCGTATCCGGTCCTGGTGTCCGACGACGATCCGCTGCCCGGCGACATCGATCGCGACGAACTTGTAATCGTTCGCGGAATACTGGTCGAACACGAGTCCCGCCATCTGCGCGGTCCTCGCCTGGGTCGAGTACTCGATGTACGACTCCGGTTGCAACGGGGTCGTGCCGAGATCGATGCCCTTTGTCGCCGCGGCCGTACCTGTCGAGGTGCCGCTGTAGCGCTGGTCGGCGGACGTCGGCGCCCACGTTCCGGTCGTCGTGCCGGTGAAGAGGTTCGCCGCGCCATCGTTGAAGTCCTCGGTCGTGTCGAGCGTGATCTGCGGCGGAAGGACCTGGATCGCGACATTGTCGATCGTGCCGCGCGACTGGTCGGACCCGAAGCCGAGCAGGCCCTTGTTCAGACCCTGCGGCTCACCGCTCACCATCCGCGGTCCATACAGGTACGAGAACGACTTGCCGCCAGCGTTCACGATGACATTCGTGCCGTTGACCTGGATAAGGATGTCGTACGCGGCGTCCGCCCTCGCGATGAACGGCGCGAACGCGTCCTGGATCCAGCCCGTGCTGGTGCGATGGCCAACGGCGAGCTTGTTCGTCGACAGGTCGATACCCGCGAACTTGAAGTCCGTCGGAGACCAGTAGTCGAAGATGACGTACAGCGGCGTCGCCGGTCGTGCTCGTCGCCGAGATGCCCAGCGTGCCGTTCGTGACCGCGAACGAGCCGCTGTCGACCGCGAAGCCCTGCATCGTGCCGCTGTTGAAGTCGGCCGAGCGCAAGACGTCGCGCTTGCCGCCCGGGATGCCGCCGGACTGCGGGTCGGTCGGACCACCGGTCTCGACCTGCCACAGGCCGTGGTCCTGCTGGATGACGAGACCGAGCTCGCCGTACGGCTCGCCGCGACGCGCGACGGACGCACCGGTCTCGGCCGCGCGGGTCGGGTCCGCGCCGAGGCCGAACGACAGCGCATACAGGAACTCGGGCAGCGACGGCTCGACCTGACGGCTCACCGTGTTGATGCCGAAGGCCGAGAACGGCACGATGTAGGAGTCGTACTCACCGACCCAGTCGATGAGACGGTCGCCCTCGGTGTTGCCGTAATGGATGTCGATGCCGCCGCCGCCGAACGTGCGATCGAGGTACGTCGGGTGCGTGTCGGTCATGTCGTTCAGCCAGCCGTTCGTGCTGAGGTCGTCGTCGGCGTTGCTGATGTCGTTGCCGTAGCCGGCGAAGATGTTGTCCCTACCCGTGCCGCCGACCAACCAGTCGCTGCCGAGGTCGCCGAAGAGGACATCGTCGCCATCGGTGGCGCGGAAGGCGGAGGCGAGGCACGAGCCGTTCGACGCGGTCTGGATGCACCCGAACACGAGCCTGCCGTTCGCGGTGCCGTCGGTCGCGTCGAAGTTGAGGAAGTACTGCCGCGACGTCGGAGCCGGGCCGGTCTTCCAGACCTGGAACGTGAGCGGGTCGAACATGATCGCGCGGCGCGGATCGAACTCGTCGTACAGGAAGAACTCACCCAGGCGCGCCGCGTTGTGGTGGTTCGAGTTCCACGGGTTCGTGTCCGCCCCGAAGTGCAGGATGTCGCCCGGGTTGAACGGACGCGTCCAGTCGGTCCGCACGAGGCCGTTCGCGCAGTTGACCTGCTGGTCGCAGATCGGGTTGTACGTCTGCATGTAGGAGACGAGCAGGGCCTCATTACCGCCGATCGCGTCGTCGCCGACGGCACCGTGGATGAAGTCATCGTCCAGACCGCCGAACAGGATGTCGTCCGAGTTGTTCGCGTCGTAGTGGATCTGGTCGCCCAGGCCGAGCGAATCGGGCGACTGGTCGTACGGCGTGAGGTCGAACTGCTTCTTCAGGAGAGTGGCCACGTTGATCGTCGCGGTCTGCACCTGGCCGGGCGTGTAGATGAACTCGCTGAGCACGTCGCCCTGGCTCGTGCGCGTGTCGGGATCGGTCTGGCGCAGGCCGTAGATGCCGTAGAGCGGCTCGGTGAACTGCGTGCAGACCGCGCTTGACGCCGCGCCGGGGCAGGCGGTGTTGCGGCTGGTGAAGATGCGGCCGTCGTCACCGAGGATGCCGTCCTGGCCGGTGCCGCCGGAGATCCAGTCGTTGCCCCAGCCACCGATGAGGTCGTCGTCCTGCGCATCGCCGTAGATGACGTCGTGCCCGACGCCGCCGTACGCGGTGTCGTCACCCGACTCGCCGTGCAGCTCGTCGTTGCCGCCGATGTCGACGGTCCAGATGTTGCGACCGGGCAGCACGGTGAGGATCTCGCTGAAGCCCGCGTGCGCGGTGAGGCCGAACAGGTCGGGACGGAAGTCCGGGCCACCGGGCGTGTAGTCGAGCAGCGTCACGCCGCGCACCACGAGCTTCGCGGTCGGCGAGTAGTTGTCGTAGTTGAAGGTGACGTACTTGGTCACCGGGCCGACGTCGATGTGGTTCGTGCCGACGATGCGCACGATGTTCCCGTTGTCGCCGACGAGTGTGTCCGCGTCGCGCGCGTGCTGGTCCGCCGCGCCGACCATCGAGTCCAGGTCGCGCGCGATGCGCGTGCCCGCGCCACCGAACAGCAGGTCCGAGCCGTCCGGCCGCTGGTCGCGCGTCGTGAGGCTGAACATGCTCGAGCTGCCGCCGACGATGTCGTCCTGGCCGAGGCCGCCGAAGGCGATGTCGTTGCCCGCGCCGCCCTCGATGTAGTCGTCGCCGTCGGTCGCGGCCTCGTACGACGGGTAGACCGTGAGCGGCCCGATCGGGTCGCACATGCCGCCGGCGGTCGTGCACGGCGCGCCCGGCGTGCGGTACGCGGTGACGCGGCCACCCAGCAGGTTCGGATCGATCGTGGCGAGGACGTCGTCGACGTAGCGGTGCGAGATGTAGTCGATCGAGCCGTCGCCCTGGATCGTGTCGTTGCCGAGCTGGCCGAAGACGAGATCGTTGTTCGCGCCGCCGGCGATGTAGTCGTTGCCGAACGAGCCGATGCCCGTCAAGCCGGAGTCCATGGACGTGTTCTGGTACAGGTTGGTGACCGCGTACTCGGCCCACCACGGCACGCTGGGGTCCGGGCTGCGGTAATTGCGCGCGGTCCCATCGACGAGCAGCTGGCCCGAGTTGTCGTAGCCGAGGGTCGCGTTGGTGTCGAAGTCGGTGCGGCTGTAGATCCGCAGACCGCTGAGCGTCTCGAACCGCAGGCTCGTGACGTCATTCGAGCGCCAGGTCAGCGTGACGTTGTCGCCGAACACGAGGTCGTCCTGCGCGCCGCCGTCGATCGCGTCGTTTCCGGTGCCGCCGATGAGGACATCGCGACCGGCGTTGCCATAGATGAAGTCGTCCTTCCCGTTCTGGAGGTTGCGCGACTCGATGTTGCGGAGCGTCGCGATCGCGGTCGTCTGGATCCGCTGCAGGCCGGTCTGGACCCGCGTGGTGTCGCGCGCGCCGAGCACGCTCTGGAGGACCTCGCCCTGGTCGCCGAAGATCACGTCGGCGTAGTCGTCCTGCGTGGCGAGCGGCGCGACCGCGAGCGGCGCGTCGCCGTAGAGCAGGTCGCGGCCGGCGACGAGCAGGTCGGCGTCCGGCTTGGGCGAGGTGTTGCTGTTCACCACGAAGAGCTCGCGCGTGATGACGTTCACGCCCAGGCCCGAGTCGCCGTAGATGAGGTCGGTGCCACGCCCGCCGTAGATGCGGTCGTCGCCCGAGCCGCCGGCGAGGTGGTCGCCGGTCTGCGTGCCCCAGATGGTGTCGTCGCCCGGGCCGCCGTAGGCGGTGATGCCGACGGTCGGCAGGGCGCCCGCGGCCGAGGCGGAGAAGGCCAGGCGCGCGTCGATGGTGTCGTTGCCAGCGTTCGCGTACGCGGTCGCCAGCGGGTACACGAAGAACGGCGCGCCGTTACCGGTGCGGTTCTGGACCTTGAAGTCCTTCGCCATCGTCGTCGCGTTCGTCGCGAAGTCGGCCGTGAGGAATGTCAGCTGCATCACATTCGGCAGCGTGGGCACGAGGCTCTTCGAGGTCTTGCTCACGGTGCCGAAGAGCTTGAGGCCCGAGCTCGTGCTCACGGCGAGCTGCGCGCCGACCGCGAAGCCGGAGTCGACCCACACGCCGCCGTCGCTGCGCGTGATCACGCCGGTGGCGCCGCCGTTTGTCGTGCTGATCGTCACCGGCACGGCCTCTTCATGTGCGAACGGCTTGGGACCGAAGATCCCCAGCGAGAGCACGTCGGTGCGGCCGCCGTACCAAGTGCCGTCCTGTGACGTGTCGCCGTAGATCACGAGCGGCGAGGCCGGGCCGCCCGCGGCCGTCGTCGACAAGCCGCCGGTCACGATGAGCGTGTCGCCGCCCATGCGGACCGTACCCGCGGGCATGCGGTCGTTCAGCGCCACGAGGCCGGTCGCGGTGGCCGTGCCGAGCGACGCGCCGGACACGATGAGCGCGGTGCCGTCGCCCCACGTCGAGTTGTCGAAGCCGACGATGGAGCGCACGCCGATGCCGGCGACCGCGATGGTCACCTGGCCGCCGGTGGCGAAGCCGAGGCTCTGCCACGGCATGCCGTCGCGGCGGATGACCTTGTTCCCGGCGAGGTCGAACAGGCCCGAGACCGAGAGGTCGTCGCGGACCGAGATCGTCGAGGCGACGGCCGACGCGGTGCCGAGCGCGCCCGACGTCGCCATGACGAGCATCGTGCTGTTCCGGCCGAGGCCAGAGCTCGCGAAGCCCGTAATGGTGAACGTGCCGGCCATCGCGCCCGTGGTCGTGATCGTCTGGCCCGCCTTGAAGCCCTGCGTCATCCAGTCGACACCGTCGGCGCGCGTGATCGTGGTCGGCGTCGTGTTGAACGTGCCCGTCACGGCGAGCGCGGTGTTGCCGCCGCCGTGGACGGTCGTGATGCCACCGTGCGACGCGGAGCGCGCGCAGTTCTCCGGGTGACCCACGTTCGCCGCGAGGCAGCTGGCGGTGGCGTTATTCGCGAGCTCGACCGCCGGGACGAGCGTGCTCGTGACGGTGAACGTGTCGTTGCCCTGGCCGAGGAAGAGGTTCAGCACCTCGATCGTCGACTTGTTGCCGTCGGTCGAGAAGAGACCGGTGATCGGATCGATCGTGATCGTGCCGTAGCTGATGCCGCCCGGGTAGAAGCCGGGCTCGTTGAACGGGCACGGACGCAGGCCGCAGTAAGCGCGGAGGTCGAGCGCCTGCGTCATGTTCAGGCCGGTGATCGCGGTCGAGGTCATCTCGCCCACGAGGTTCTCGTGGCTGCCGTCGGCGTAGACGTTCAGCGTGTCGATCATCTGCCACTCGGGCGGCTGCGCGGCGACCTGGAACGGCTCGGCGTTGGCCTCACCGGGCAGCAGGACGGCGTGCTTGATCGAGCGGTCGGCCGTGGTGACGCCGCCTTCGACGGCGAGCGGGCCGCGGATGCCCGAGAGCAGGTGCTCCTTCTTCGGGAACGTCTTGAGGTCGCTGCGGCCGGGCTGCAGGTCGAAGAGCGGATCGGCGAGCAGCGGCACGGTCTGCTGCGTGTACCAGTTGGCCGTCGTGAACGTGACCGTGCGCGCGACCTGCATGACGTTCGCGCTTGAGCCGGCGGCGATCGATCCGGTGCCAGGCAGGACCGTCGTGAGCCGCGCGAGGTCGAGCTTGCCCGAGCCGGCGACGGCGTCGGTGATGAACTCGATCTTGTAGATGCCCGCCACGCCCGCGATCTGGATGAGCTGGCCCTCGATGAAGCCGGAGTCGAGCCAGCTCTTGCCGTCGGTGCGGACGAGGCCGCCGCCGACGTGCGCTGATGTGTCGGTCGCGTCAGTGGCGCTGTAGGTGAGCGCGCCGGTGTAGATGCCGCGGTCGGTGAGCAGCGCGATGTTCCCGGCGGCGCTTGCCGAGCCGAAGGCGGTGTCGAGCGTCAGTGACTTCCCGTCGAGCGAGATCGACGCGATGCGGGCGGTCACGTTCGATCCGCCGATCGTGACCGTGACCTGCTGGCCGACCGCGACGCCATCGTCCGCGAACGAGCCGAGGTCGGCGCCCGCGCCACGCGTGATCGTCGCGCCGGACGCGACGAGGTTGCCGGTGAAGAGCTGCGTCGCGCGCGTGCCACCGATCTGGGCGAGCGTGAAGCCGCTCGTGCACGCTTGGTGAGACGCACGGTGTACGAGTCGCCCGTGCCGGCCGTGCCGCAGGTCGAGCCGCACTGCACGAGCGTGCGTCCCGCGGACTCGAGCAGGAACACGCCGGGCGTCTCGTCGTCGATCGAGAGGACGTCGACGCGCGTGCGGACCGGCAGGTCCGGGTAGCTCGCGAACGGCGGCCGCAGGTAGTCCGTCGCGCTCGAGGCGGTGGCGAGGATGGTCATGGTCAGCGTCGTGCTGCGCGGGTCCTGGGCCACGAAGTCGTCGCGCGCGCTCAGGATCAGGCGCACCGGGGTGCTCCAGTTGCCCGCGTCGAAGGTCAGGGTGTAGGTCGTGCCGCCGACCGGGCACGACGCGTCGGTCGCGTGGAACCGAGCGTCGGCCGACGTGACGCAGATGCGGTTGTCGGACGGCGCCACCTGCACGACGGTCGTCGTCGGACCGAGGGCCGCGTCGGGCGTCGGGGCCTTCGCCAGGGTCACGTCGACCTTATCGCTCACGCCACAGCTCGCGCCGCCGCAGGCGGTGGGAGCGCCCTCGAGCACGATGCTCGTGTTGTCGGGCACGTCCGCCGCGTCGCGCTGGGTCGCGACGATGCCGGCGAGGTCGTTGTCCTGCACGTTCACCTCGACGTTGCGGACCGTTGCGTGGTCGAACGTCGCGTCGCGGCTGATCACCGACTCGGCCGAGATCACGACGCGGTCGCCCTCGGGCAGGCTGTCGTTCACCGCGAACAGGTAGACGTTCTGCGGCGTCGCGTAGTTGGCCGGCGTGAAGGTGAGCACGAGGGCACGCGTCGGCACGATCACGCTCGGGTTGCCGTTCACCGTGATCGTGCGGCTGAAGTCCGACGCCGAGCCGGGCGTGGCACCGGTCGCGATGAGGAACGTGTCGCCCTTCACCGGACTGCCGAGCGACTGCTCCTCCTGGGGTGTCATCGTCCCGGAGACCGTCACGTAGACGTTCTGCGTCGGCGCAGTCGCCAGATGGATGTTGTAGCTATCGAGCGCGCGCAGGCACGTCGTGAGGGTGAGCGAGAAGCAGCCGCCCTCGCGGACCGCGCTGAAGCCATCGGTCTCCTCGACCACGACCTGGCCCTGGTTCGGCCGTGCGACCGAGAGGTCGATGCCGTCGGCGAGCAAGCCGTTGTAGATCTGGTCGGCCGACTTCACGAGGTGGTTGATCGTGCCGCTGGTGCCCTCGATGTTGCGCGACACCACGTCGCCCGCGACGTCGCCGGCGACGTTGATGGTGTCGTTGCCCAGGCCGCCGATGACGCGTGTGAGCACGTTCGGCTGGGTCGACAGCACGTCGATGGTGTCATCGCCCTCGAGCGCGTCGACCTCGAGGACCTCGACGTTCGCGTACGTGACCGACAGGCCGGCGCCGTAGATCGCCTTGTAGGTGATCACGATGTGGTCGGCGTACTCGGTGCCGAGGATGACGACCTTGTCGAAGCCGTTGCCGCCGTCGATCGAGACGGGCGCGTTCACGTTGTACATGACCTGGTTGTTGCCGGCGCCGGTTCGGATGTCCGACTCGGCCGCGGTCGAGAAGCCGGAGGTCAGACGCGGCATCGCGATCTGGTCCTCGGCGTTGATCCACTTGATCTGGCAGTTGGGCGAGTTCACGTTCGTCGCGCACACGCCGAGCGTGCCGGTCATGACGTCGTAGATCTCGGCCAGCGCGAACGCGCGCACCACGAAGAGGTCGTTGTCGTCCTCACCCTCGAGGCGCAGCGTCGCCTGGTTCGAGTAGACCGTGAACTCGTCGTCGCCCGAGCCGCCCTTCGCGACCAGCGGCTGGCTCGCGCCGGCCGACAGCCAGCCACGGGTCGTCGCGACCGTCGTGAACACGTCCTGCGCGGTGAGCGATCCGCCGTTGGTGCAGCCGAGCGTGCCGCACGGCGGCTCGGTCGAGTCGCGCTTGGTCCCGTAGATCTGGCCGATCTGGAACTTGTCGTTGTCGGCGCCACCGTCGAGCGTGGTGATCGAGCTGTTGTCATCGACCGCGAAGTAGTCGTTGCCGCCGAGCCCGTAGACCTTCAGGCGGCCGTTGATCGCGGTGTCGTAGTTGACGCGCTCGACCATGAACGCGGTCGTCGGCAGGGTCGTCGTGCCGGACGGCGCGGCGACCGCGAGCGTCGTGTGAAGCAGCGCGACGAAGGCTGAGCGGTCGGCCGTCTCGTTCTGCGTCTGGTCCGGCGAGCCGATGTACGACGTGCGGGGGAGCAGGAACAG
>VBEZ01000175.1 GCA_005882255.1 Chloroflexota bacterium
ATCGTCTCAGCCCGGTCGCTCGACTCCGGCCCGTCGAGCAGACGCTCCCAGAGCGTGCGTTCCGTCTCCACGTCGAGCGCGCTCGAGAGATCGTCGACGACGAGCAGCTCCGCCCGCCGCACGAACGCGCGGGCGGCGGCCGCGCGCTGGACCTGGCCGCCGGAGAGCCGCACACCGCGCGAGCCGACCAGCGTGTCGAGTCCGTGCGTGAGGCCGGCGACATCTTGTTCGAGCACTGCGGCGCGCACCGCCGTACCGACCGCGGCTTCGACCGCGCCGAGACCGAGCAGGATGTTCGCCTTCAGCGAATCGCTGAAGAGGCGCGGGACCTGCGGCACGTACGCGCACCGCGGCGGGACGAAGAAGGTCGCGGGGTCTTCGACCTGCTCGCCGTTCCAGCGGATCTCGCCGGCGTCGCGCGGCAGCAGGCCGAGCAGGACGCGGAGCAGCGTCGTCTTGCCCGCGCCGACGCGCCCGGTCACGACCGTGAACTCGCCGCGCCGCAGCGTCAGCGAGACGTTCTCGATGCCCGCCGCACCGTCGCTGGCCGCGCGGCCGAAGTGATAGGTGAGTCCGATCGCGTCGAGGTGCCGCAGCTTCTCGACCGGAGCCTTCTCGGGGGTGGCGTGCACGACCGGCCGGTCTTTCAGGTCGAGCGGCGTGTTCACGACAAGCGTCGCCGCAGGCACCGTCGTCGCGCCAACGCGCATCAGCGCGAGCATGCGCGCGACGGAGACGCCCAGCTGCTTGTACTGCGTGAGGAACAGTCCGAGGAATCCGCTGAACTCGGTGACGAAGCCGAGGTACGAGACGAACAGTGCGAAGTCGCCCACGGTGAAGCTGCCGTCGCGCATCGCGCGCGCGCCGAGCAGCAGGATGAGCCCCGTTCCCAGGTAGACCGTGTTCCAGTACACCGATCCGGTGAGGAGCGAGATCTTGCGCTCGCGGAGCACGGCGCGACGGCGCAGCTCGCTGAGCCGGTGGAAGTGGTCGACGACGCCCTGCTCCGCGCGTGCGATCTGCACCGCCTGCACGGCGCCGAAGATCTCGCCAAGCGCACCGGTGACGCGGCTGGTCGCGATCCGGCTCGCGACGCGCGACTGCTGCAGGCGCCGCGTGACGATCTGCGCCACGGCGACGATCGCGACGAGCGGCACGAACACGAAGATCGTGATCGTCGCGTTGACGTTCACGAGGATCCACATCGCCGCGGCCGCGAAGATCGTGAGGCTGATCATGTCGACGGTCCAGTCGCTGCCGTTCTCGGCGTGCTCGACGTCGTCGCGGAAGACGCTCATCGCTTCACCGGGTGAGCGGTCGAGCGCGCGCGCACCGGGGCGCCGCAGGATCTCGGCGAGCATGTTCCGCTGCAGGACCGCGCTGACGCTGAAGCGGAAGAACACGTCGATGCTCATGCCCGCGGTTTCCGCGACCGCGCCCGCGATGCCGGACCCGACGAACGCCGCTGAGATCCAGGCGATCGTCGGCGGGTCCGCCGTGCCTCTCTGCAGCGCGTCGAAGGCCTGCTGCGCCACGAGACCCGGCAGCAGGCGCGCGCAGTACACCGCGGTCCAGAGGACGTTGTCGGTGAGGTAGATCCACGGCCGGAACGTCGCCATGTGCCAGAGGAAGCGGCCGGTGCCGAGCGACTGCGAGCTCATGCCAGCACCTGCTCGAGGCCGGTCCGCAGGAGCTCCGAGAAGCGCGATGACGGATCCTGCGCGAGCGCGGCCCGCAGCCCCTGCTCGACGATGCGGCCCTCCTCGAGGATGAGGACGCGGTCGCAGCGCTGAACGGTCGCGAGGCGATGCGCGATGACGATGCCGGTCCGGTCGGCGAAAAGCGCGTCGATCGCGCGCTCGATGTGCCGCTCCGTCGCGGGATCGAGGCGCGACGACGCCTCGTCGAGGATCACGAGACCCGGATCGCGGAGGAACACGCGCGCGAACGCGAGCAGCTGCGCCTCGCCGGCGGAGAGGCCGCCGGCGAGCATCTGCGTGTCGAGCGCTCCATCCGCGCCGTCGGCGCGCGGCAGCGCGCGCAGCCAACCGCCGAGACCGATGCGATCGAGCACCGACGTGATGCGCTCGTCGTCGATCGTCGGGTCGAAGAAGGTGATGTTCTCGCGCACGCGCGCGTGGAACAGCTGCACGTCCTGACTCACCAGCGTCGCGTGCGTGCGCACGTCGGCGAGCCGCGCCTCGCGGAGATCGATCCCACCGAGACGGATCGCGCCCGACGTCGGGTCGTAGAAACGGAGCAGGAGACGTGCGAGGGTCGTCTTGCCGCTGCCGGTGCGCCCGAGCACGCCGAGCACCTCGCCCGGCGCGAGACGCAGCGAGATGTCGCGCAGGACCAGGTCGTCGCCGTCCGCGCCCGGTTCATAGGCGAACGAGACGCGGTCGAACTCGACCGCGAGCGCGCCGGTCGGGATCGGCGCGCCGCGGCCCTCGGGCAGCCGCGTCTCGGTGCGCAGCAGCTCGGTGATGCGGCCCACGCTCGCGACGGCGCGCTGCATGTCCTCGAGCTCGCGGCGCAGCTGCTCGATCGGCCGGCGGAGCATGTCGGTGTAATGGAAGAGCAGGTAGACCGTTCCGAGCGTGATCACGCCGAGGCTCCAGAGGTATGCGCCGATGCCGAACGAGACCGCGTTCCCGACGGCGAAGATGAGGACCGTCATGGAAAAGAGCACCGTGCCGGCGTAGACCGCCTTCCGACGTGACCGAAGCCATGCGCGATGGTGCCAGGCGAGTCCGTCCATGACGTGCGTCTCCGCGCCGCTCGAGCGGATGTCCTCCGTCCCGGCGAGGCGCTCGCCTAGGAAGCCGTACATCTGAGCCGAGACCTCGCGGACGCGGTGCCAGTACCGAACCGCGATGTTCCGTAGCGGTCCGGCCATGAGGAACACGGCGAAGACCGCGAACAGCGTGAGCGCGAGACCCGCGCGGAGATCCTCGCGCGCCACCACCACGAGCACGCCGACCAGCAGCACGAGGTTGCCGAGGACGTTCACGACGAATCGCGAGAAGAACGCCGCGAGCGCGGTCACATCGCCGTCGATGCGCTCGATCAGCTCACCCGACGTGCGCGCCTTGTGAAAGGAAAGATCGAGCCGCAGGCAGTGCAGCGCGAGGTCGGCGCGGAGGGCATTCGTCGCGGACCAGCCGAGGTCCTCGCCGACGTACTGCGACCACGCGGTGAGGACCTGCGTGACGAGCGCGACGCCGACGAACGCGAGCGCGAGCGTCGCCAGCGACTCGAGCGCGGCGCCGCCGATCGCGCTGTCGATGAACGCGCGCAGCAGCTGCGGGCCGAGGAGCTGCAGGCCGATGCTGGCGAGGATCAGGGCGGCGAGCAGCGCCGTGCCGCGCCACTGCCGCGCGACGTAGCGGCGGAACAGCACGACGTAGGGATTGCCGGCTCGCATCTGCCGGAGTTTCTCATGAGACCCTGGCCACTCCTCGCGGAGTGCGGCGTACGCTACTCATGGAGTGGCGAATGCCGCCAGAAAGCCGGAGCCGAAGGCGGAGGTAACGGAACGTGACTGAGGTCATGGAGGACTACCGCCCACGCATGCCGCGGGTCGTTACTGGCATCGTGGTCGGCGCGATCGCCCTCGCCTCGCTCGCCGCGCTGGTGTGGCCGTCCCTCCCGATGAACCAGGCAACGGCCGGACCGACGCAGGTCGGCGTCATCCGCCGGCAGATCGACGGTCCGAACATGGCCGGGCGCGTCGGCGCGCCGGCGCCGGACTTCGAGTGGAACGCGCCCGACGGCTCGACCCGCACGCTCGCGAGCCTGCGCGGCAGGGTCGTCGTGATGAACTTCTGGGCCACGTGGTGCGCGCCGTGCCGCACGGAGATGCCCGCGCTGAACAGCGTCGCGCGCGACAGTGACGCGGTCTTCCTCGCGGTCGATCTCCAAGAGGACGGCGCGCGGGCGCGCTCGTTCTTCGATCAGCTCGCGCTCGACCGTCTCGAGCCGCTCCTCGACCTCGACGGCCAGACGACGCGCCGCTACGGCGTCGTCGGTCTGCCGGTCACGTTCTTCATCGACGCGCAGGGCGTCGTCCGTCACGTCGAGCGCGGCGAGGTGATGGACCAGAGCGTCATCCGCGACGGGATCGCGAAGGCGCGCTAGGTCCGGTAGATGATCCGCGCCTCGAAGGCGCGCTGGAAGACCCGCAGCTCGTCCTCGAGCTCCTCGGGATCGAAGCCCTCCGCGCGCGCGTGCGCCTTCACCTCGCGCAGCGCGAGACGGAAGCCCAGGCTCGTGAGCGGCTTCATCGCGAAGCGCTGGAAGCCGGCGGCTCGGAGCTCGTGGATGTACACGCCGGCCTGGTCGAGCAACCCGATGCGCTGCGTGTCGTCCGCCTCGAGGGCGTCGAGGCAGGCCGGCATGGCGCGGCTGCTGATCGCCGCCCAGCGCTTCGCCGCGAGAGCGCCCAGGCCGAGGAAGTTCGTGGCGCGATAGGCGTGCCCGAGCGTGTTGTCCTGGATCGTGTCGGCGCGGGGACGAAGGATGCGGCCGAGCGCCTCGCGCCGCGCGCGGGCAGCGTCGTGTGCGAGCTCCCGCGCCTCCCCTAGCTGTCCGCGATCGGACACTCCGGCGCACACTATCAGCCGACCGCCTTGACGCAAGTGTCCAGAATCGTCAACAACTCGCATGACAGCGAAGGGGGAGGACGTACATGGCGACTGAATTCATCGTGAAGCTCAGGGATCGACCGGGTTCGCTCGCGGCCGCGGCGCAGGCGCTCGCGGATGGCGGCGTGAATCTCTGGGGCACCGCGGCCACGACCGGTGGCGGCAAGGGAACCGTTGGCTTCGTGGTCAAGGACAAGGACGCGACGAAGGCGCGACGCGCGCTCAAGAAGGCGGGACTTCGCGCGACGGAGCGGAAGGCGATCGAAGTGCGTGTCGCTGACAAGCCCGGCACGCTCGCGCGCGTGACTTCGAGGCTCGCCAAGGGCAAGGTGAATATCGCGTCCGAGTACGTGCTCGCGCCAGGCCGCGGCAGCGTCACGCTCGCGTTCGGTGTGAAGGACGCACGCAAGGCGGAGAAAGCGCTCGGGCGGCGCTAGTACCGAGGTACCGGTCCGAAGCGTCATCGTCCCTGGATTGACCTGAAGCGAACCTCCCGACGACACACGTCGGGAGGTCTCGCAATGCGGTGGTCGCGTCGCTTCACTGCCGAACACGATGGGCTGGCCACGATCGAGTACGTGATCGGGGCCGCGGTCATCCTCGGGACTCTGGTCATCGGCGTGTCTGCATGGAACAACGGTCTGGTCACCCGGCTCCAAGCGCTCGTCACACAGCTGCAAACGGTCCGGTGACGCGCTGGCGCGGCGGCGAGCAGGGCATGGCGACGCTCGAGACGACCCTGATGGTCGTCATCCTCGTGCCGTTGTTGTTCGCGATCCTCGAATTCGGATGGCTGACGCAGCGCTGGCTCGCGCAGGACGGAGTCACTCTTCAGGCCGCGCGCTACGCGGGTGAGCTCGGCGGAGACCGGCCTGAGCTTCGCTCGTACGTCCAGGATCAGCTCCGGCTGGTCGGCATCGAGCCATCACGGGTGGTCGTAGAGGTCGAGCCGGCGTACGTCGCGTGGCGGGAGCCGATACGTGTCTCGCTGCAGGCCGAGGAACGCATCGCCCTCCCGTTCCTGTTCGCGACGACGATCGCGGTGCGATCCACGGCGGTCGCGCGCGGGGAGGTCAACCGATGATCCACGATGACGGCGGCACCGCTGCCGTGACGACGCTCGTGATGCTGCCGCTGCTGCTCGTCGTCCTGGCGGGCGCGCTGGAGTTTGGCGCGCTACGAGCCGTGGCGTACCGGGTGGCAGCGGCCGCGGATCTCGCCACGCTCGTCGCGGTCAACGATCAAGACCAGACCGAGCTCGAGCGCACGGGGACGCTGCGACTCGCCGCAGGCGCCGTCGACGTCGCGCGCGACTACTTCGCGCGAAACATCGAAGCGACGGCCTCGGCGCTCGCTGCGAGTGCGAGTGAGATCGCCGCTTCGGCGGACATCGCGAGCTTCCCGACCGCACCCGCCATCGATCCACGGACGGGCGCGCGTTACGACCGCCCGACGGTGCGCCTGATCGCCTCGGTGCCGGTGAAGACACCCGGCCTGGCGGTGCTCCTCTGGCCCGCGGTGACGACGATAACGATCCGCGCTGCAAGTTCGCCACGATGACGAAGCGCGCAGCGACATTGCTGTTGGCAGTCGTGCTCCTACCGTCCCATGCCGCGCACGCACGCGAGCCATTCGAGAACGACTCACCACCTGCTCCGCCTCCGGTCGTCCCGATCCCCGACCCGGTCGCGTTCGTGGTGCCGGCCGGCCTGTATTACGTGACGGACACGTACATTGCAGACGTCGTCGCCACCAGCGATCTGACGACCACGTACTCGACGGCCACGGCGCACGAGTCCACCGGCACGTACGCGCGCGTGCTCGACAGCGTCGACTCCGGTGCGTCCAGCGAATTCGACGGCACGGCGTTCAACGGCCGCGGTGCGCTGACCGATGGTCGTGCGCTCGCCGGGACCTATTACGAGAACTTCGTGCTCACCGCGAGCGGCTACGTACCCGTGAGCATCGTGTTCTTCCAGGATGATTCCGAGACCAGGCGACGCGCAGCGGCGTCGTCGCCGTCCCCAGCGGCATCGTCGCCGTCCCCAGCGGCGTCGTCACCGGCCGTCACAACCGCGCCCGTCGGCGGTCCAAGCGAGTCGCGTGGCGTTCCGACGCCCGTCCCGTCGTTCAGACCGCAGACCCCCATCGCGCCGGTCGCCCCGAGGCTGCGCGCGGGGATCGCCCTCGCGCACGATGGTCCGACACTCACATCCGCCGAGGTCCTTCGCGGGCGACTGATCTACTTCTGGCCGCGTGCCTTCGCGAACGACACCGCCGTGGCGATCCGGTCGTGGCGTCTCTTGTCGGCCCAGCCCGACTACGCCTCCGCGAACACCGGCAGCAGCGAGCCATTCGCGGCCGAGTGGCTCCGGATGCCTGCTCCCGGTGTGCGTTGGTCGCTGCGTTTCGAGATATTCACCGAGGTCGCACCGCTGGAGCGGCTCGAGGCCGAGATCACGATAGCGGTGCGGTCGCCGGCGCTCATCGATTGATCGCCCGCAGGTCGCTGCTCGTTCTGGCCATCGTCGCGGGTGGCGTCGCCGGAGCGCTCTATTACATCGGCGCGCAGCGCGTCTCGATGATCGTCGCCGCTCAGGACGTCGGGGCGATCCGGCCGCTCACCGCCGCGGACCTCGAGGTGCGAACGGTGCCGCCAGACGCACTGCCGGCCGGCGCCATTGCGAGCGTCGACGAAGCCATCGGACGCGTCCCGATCGCACCGCTGTGGCAAGGCCAACCGCTCGTGACCCAGGCGCTGGCCGCGGACGCCGCCGTTTTCCACACCGGCCTCACGCTCCGGCCCGGTGAACGAGCCGTCGCGATCCCGGTGGTGGCCGTGAGCGCCGTCGGTGGCGCGATCGCACCGGGCGCGCGTGTCGACGTCATCGCCGTACCGCTCATCGGCAGAGCGCCGGCGGGTCGCACCGTGGAGCTGCTCGCGGCGGACGCGCTCGTCCTCGACGTGCGGTCGGAGTCGGGTGCGCCATACCAGCCGCGACGACCGGATGCGACCGCTTCCGTCGATCGCATCGGCAGTGTGATCATCGCGATCGCGCCATCGGACGAGATCCGATTCGCCGATCGGATCGCGACGAGCACATTCGTGCTTGTGTTCAGCTCGGCGCGCTGATGGCGGCGGCCACGGTCCGACTCGAAGCGGTCAGGGCGACGGCGTTCGATGGTCAGCTCGCCCGACTTGGGAGCGGCAAGCTCACGCGAGCGGCGGCGGGCACGTATCTCGAGACGGAGCGTGGGTTGGACGCCGCTCTGTGTCAGTTGTCGCTGGCAGGCGTGCGTGTCACGCCCTGCGCGGGCGTCCCCGTTGCTGCGAAGGAGCTGCGACCTTCGATCGCGTTCGACCTCACGCCGCTCGACGATGCCCTCGGCGCCATCGATGTCATCGAGCTTCGGCAGGTCTCGCTCGGCGAGGCGAGCGCGGTGCTCATGAGGCAGCGCCTACCGTGGCTGCGGCCCTCGCGCGCCGCGCGGAACAGGTGCCGGCGGCTGCTGCGGGACGAGGACGCGATCCTGGCCTGGCGCCGGATCGTCTGGTGCTCGGTCGCATCGCTGCGCCGCGCCCGGGTACGAGTGCGGTTGCGACCCGTCGTTTTCGATCACGGCGCCGCCAATCGCCAGCCGCTTCGCTGGACCTATGCGAGCGACGGCGCGATCGAACGCTGGGCGTTCAGGTGAGCCGCATCCGCGCCTGGCTCGATGCGAGCCCGATCGCCGATCTCGCGATGACCTTCATGCGCGAGGCCACGGGGCGCACCGATCCGATCGAGCCGCTGCGTCCGACTCGGCCGGCCGCGCTGGCCGAAGGCCGTCGCGTCGCGTTCTGGTCGCTCGTCGGCGGCGTCGGTGGCAGTACGACCGCGGGCCTGGTCGCGCATCGCTCGGCCGCGGGTGGACGTGCGCCACTCCTGGTCGACCTGGACCGGTGGGCGCCGTCCCTGGCCCTCCGCGCCCGCATCGAGGCGGCGACCATCGTCGACGCGCTCGTGCAACCGGGTCGCGAGCTGGCCCTGGTCTCACGTTGGTCCGCCGTTCCATTCCTCCCGGGCTCCGCCGCTTTGCGCGGCCGCCTGGATGTCGATCGCGCGACCCAGGTCATCGACGCGGTCAGCGGCGGCGCGCCCGTGGTCCTCGATCTGGGCACCGGACCCGACAGCCTCGACGCGGGTCTTCTGTCGCGCGTCGATCGCCTCTGCCTCGTCGCCGGGGCGCGGGCTTCGCAGCTGCAGGCGGTGTTCTGCGCGCTCGCCCTCGTCCGTGACGTTCCATGTCCGGCGGGTCTCGTGGTCGTCGGCGTGGCCGAGGACGATGCCGCCCTCGTCGCGGAGCGTGCCGGACTTCCCCTGCTCGGAGCGATCCCGCTCGACCCCTACCTCGCTGAAGATCAGTTCGCCGCGCGGGCGCCGACCCTGCGAGCGATCGACGCTCTGATCCGCAGGATCGCGTGATCGACCCGTCCCTCGTGGCACGGGTGCGCTCCGAGGTCGCGTCGGGTCTCGATCCGAGCGCGATGCTCGTGCTGTACGCCGATCCGGCACGACGCGCGACCCTACGCGAGCGTGTCCGCGCCGCGGTAGGGCGTGATCCATCCGACGAGCAAGTGGAGGCGCTGTGCGCCGAGCTCTTCGGGTTCGGACGCCTGCAGTCGCTGTTGGACGACGGCGAGGTCACGGACGTGCTCGTCAATGGTCCAGCGCAGATCTTCGTCGAGCGCCGCGGACGGCTCGAGCGCGTCGACCTGCGATTCGGCGACGCAGCCGAGATCGGCGAACTCGTTCATCGCATCGCGGCCGGCGTCGGACGCGAGCTCACCATCGAGCAGCCATACGTGGACGCGCGGATGCGCGACGGCAGCCGCGCGAACGCCGTCATCGCGCCGGTCGGCGGCCCGACGCTCTCGTCGCGCGGGGCAACGTCCTCGTCGCGGGCTCCACAGGCACGGGTAAGAGCACGTTGCTGCGCTCGCTCGCGGGCGAGATACCCGCGCACGAGCGCCTCGTGGTGATCGAGGACACGAATGAGCTCGTGCTTCCGCACGAGCACGTTGTTCATCTCGAGTGTGTTCCGAGTCGTGACGGAGGCATCGGAGTCGCAGACCTCGTGGTCAACGCTCTCAGGATGCGTCCGGATCGGATCATCGTCGGCGAGGTCCGCTCGCCGCGGGAGGCTTCGGCCTTACTCGAGGCGATCTCCACGGGTCACGACGGATCGCTGACGACGCTGCACGCCGGATCTCCCTTGGGAGCGCTCGATCGGCTCGAGCTCTTGCTTGCCCGATCGGGCGACGTCGCACCGCAGGCGATCGCGCGTTTCGTTGCCCGCGCGTTCGACGTCGTCGTTCACGTCGGTCGCGCGAGTGACGGGCGCCGCGTGGTCCGCGAGATCGCCGCTGCTGGGGATGACGGACCGGTGGTGCTTTGGCGTGCCGGCGAGGAGTCTGTCCGGGAGCTGCCGAGCCGCTTGGTCGAGCGGCTTTCATGAGCGTGGCGCTCGCGGGCGCGATCGCGACCGCGCTCGCCGTGGTCTGTCTCATGCTGGCGCCCCTCGGCTCGGCGCGCGTGTGGTGGCCGTTCCCGAAGCACCCCGAGCGTTCGGTGTTGCGCGACGCGGGATGGACCCGGTCGCTCCTGACGTGGGAATGCCTACGCGCCGCCGCGATGATCTGCGGGCTCGCCCTCGCCGGTCCTCTCGGCGCCCTACCCGGTGGGTTGGTCGGCGCCGCCGCCCCATCGATCGTCGCGCGATCGCTCGCAGTGCGAGCCCGGGACGAGCGGGCCCGTCAAACGGTCGCGCTGCTGCAGCTGACACTCGCCGGCCTCAGGTCCGGCGCCAGCCTGACGGAGGCTCTCCGCCTGGCCACCGGCTCGGGCCGGGCGACGGGGCTCGCGCCGTTCGCAGGAGCGGTGAGGGCCTTTGATCTCGGCGCGCCACTCGACGTCGCCCTGCGTGATGCTCGCGCCGAGGCGCGTGATCGTCGGGTCATTCTCGGGCTCGAGGCGCTGTCGCTGTGCGTGGCCGAGCAGCTGCCGTCGTCGCGTGGCGCCACGCTGATCGCGAGCGTGGTCGATCGGCTCGTCTTCGAACAGCGGACAGCCGACGACGTGCGTGCCCGCACATCCGGTCTCCGCATCCAGGTCGTGCTGCTCGCGGTGCTCGTGCCGGGTCTCGCGCTGTATCTCGCGTTGACGGTCCCGGGAATGCGCGAGACATTCACGACGCCGCTCGGTCGCTTCGTCTTGCTGCCGATGGCGGCGATGCTCGAAACGGCCGGGATCCTCGCAAGTAGGCGCGTCGTCAACGCCGTCACATGAGCGTATTCGGCGCAGTCGCCGCGGCCGTCAGCGTCGTTCTCGTTGTCCTCGGCCTGACGCCTCGCTCTCGTGTTGCTGCTCGACTCAACGCGCTTCGCCGTCCCGGCACGAAGAGTTTGGGGCGCCTTCGCGCCGTCCATGTCATCGCGCCGGCAACGCTGAGGGCGAGCGGATTCTCGATCGCGATCGAACAGCTCGTCGCGGCGAAGATCGCGCTTGCGCTGGTCGGCGCGCTGCTCGCCGCGGTCGTCGCCCTGGTGGTGCCGATCGGACCTTTGGTCATCGCGGCGGCCGCCTACGGCGGTTTCATCCTGCCCTCGATCGTCGTGGAGCGACGGGCCGCGGTGCGTCGGAGCGAAGCCGAGAGCGCGACGGCGTCGTTCGTCGAGTGGACACACGCGCTCGTGTTGTCCGGTCGTCCCGTGGACTCCGCCATGATCACGCTTGCGCGTCGAGGCACGGGGGCGCCGCTCGTCGACGACGTGCTGGCGCGCGCCGCCGACCTCTACACGCTCGGCGCGCCGTTACAGCCCACGCTGATCCGTGAGTCGAGAGACGCCGCGCTGGGGTCGCTTGCGCGGCTCGCTGAGCGCCTCGAGCGCGCGCGGGAGCTCGGGTCAGGATCGATCAGCGTTCTCGAAGATGCGCGTGAGGAGCTGCGGAGCGCGGCCCGAGAGCGTCTCTTGCAGTCCGCCTCCGAGGTCGAAGGGAAAATGACCTTGATCCTGACGCTCTGTTACCTCCCTGCACTGGCGCTCCTGGTCGTGATCCCACTCTTTCTTACATTGCTGGCCGGCCTGTTCGGTTGACGGCGCCCATGCGTACACTGTCTACGACTAACAAGCGCGCTGCGGCGTGCGGGGAAGTGACGAATGCCGTTCAACCTTGGGGGCCCGGAGCTCGTCTTCATTCTCGTGATCGTGCTCATCGTGTTCGGAGCGGGGAAGCTCCCGGACGTTCTCGGCCAGCTGGGCAAGGGCGTGAAGACGTTCCGCGAAGAGGCCAACAGCACCGAGAAGCCCGCGGCCAGCACCGCGACCACGACCGAGAAGCCGAAGACGAACTAAGCGGTCGCCTTCGCGCGCAGCGCGGTCATGCGGCGGTGGCGCGCGAGATCGCAGTGCGCGCGCGCCTGCCATTCAGCGGGATCGTCCTTGCGGCAGTCGTAGGTCCGGCAGTGCTCGGGTCGTGACTCATACACCGTGCAGCGCAGATGCTTCTTGTCGAACCCCTGACACTCGAACATGGGCTGCCGCCCGTCCTTCTGCTGGTGCCAGCCGACGATCTTGATGTCCGTTCCCGCTTCGAGGTAGATCGGTCGCGCATCTTTGAGCGTGAACCAACCCGAGTCGTCCTCCATGAATTGCCGCCGGCAACATGGCGCCTCGCAGTTTTGACAATCGGGATAGCTCGTGGGCGGCATGTGACTCTCCCCTGTGCCAGACTGGCGCTCCCGTCATGGTAGGCACGTTGCTCGAGGCGACCGTCAAGACCTTTCTCGATGACCGTTTCAAGCTCGAGCCGGTCGCCGCGACGATCATGGGCAACCACTCGCACGACCATCGCCTGGGCGACCTCACCGCCGACGGCTTTGCGGCGCGGAGCGAGTTCACCGAGGACTGGCTGCGGCGCTTCGTGGGCATGGGGGAGGAGAGCCTCGACCCGTACCAGAAGGTCGACCGCGCGCTCGTCCTGACCGAGCTCCGCGGCGAGCACGCGCTGCAGCCGTTCGAGCGCTGGCGCCGCCAGCCCTCGCTGTACTCCGATCTCATCACGCGCGGCGCGTACTACATCCTGCTGCGCGGATACAGCGGTCCCGAGGACCGGCTGGCGATGCTCGCCGAGCGTCTGGCCGAGGCGCCCGCCGCGCTCGACGCGGCGCGCGCGAACCTCGATCCCGCGCGCGTGCCGCCCGAGTGGATCGCCATCGCCGAGCGCACCGCGCCGGCCGGCGCCGCGTTCCTGCGCGACGAGCTGCCGAAGTCGCTGCCCGATACGTCGCTGGGGCGCATCGTCGGCCGCGCGCTCCTGCCCGCCGCGAACGCCGCGGCCGACGCGCTCGACCGCTACGTCGCGTGGCTGCGCGCCGATCTCCTTCCGAAGGCGCGCGGCACGTTCGCCATCGGACGCGAGACCTTCGAGGCGCTGCTGAAAGAGAAGGAGCTGCTCGACCACGACGCGTCCAGCCTGCGCGCTTACGGCGAGGAGCTCTTCCGCGAGACCGAGACGAAGATCGCTGAGGCGGCGCGCGCGCTCGGTGACGACGATTGGCGCGACTCCGTCGCTCGCCTGCGGCGCGATCATCCCGAGGCCGACCAGCTGGTGAACACATACCGCGTGGAGATGGAGCGGTCGCGCGAGGCGGTGCGCCTCTCGTCGATCGCATCGATCCCGTACGGCGAGGACCTCGCGGTCGAGACGATGCCGGACTTCCAGCGCACGACATACCCGTACGCGGCGTACGTGGCCGCGGCGCCGTTCGAGGCGAATCGCCGCGGCCGGTTCTGGGTGACGCTGCCGATGGCCGACGACGACGAGCGCACCCGCCGCGAGCGGCTCGAGGGCCATCCGCGCGCGGGTATCCCGGTCATCGCGTGCCACGAGGGCTACCCCGGGCACCACCTGCAGCTCACTTACGCCGCGGACAACGCGTCGCTCGCGCGCAAGGCGCTGCGCAGCAACCTCATGGTCGAGGGCTGGGGCCTCTACGTCGAGGAGCTCATGACCGAGATCGGTTTCCTCGATTCGCCGGAGACGCGCCTCCTGCGCCTCAAAGATCTGCTGTGGCGCGCGGCACGCGTCGTCGTCGATGTCGGTCTCGCCACCGGCGAGATGACCTTCGACGAGGCGGTGGCGTACATGGTGGAGCGGCCCAAGCTCGAGCCGCCGAACGCGATCGCCGAGGTGCGCCGCTACACGCTCACGCCGACGCAGCCTTCGTCCTACGCGCTCGGGCGCGAGGCGATCCTCGCGCTACGCGACAAAGCGCGAGCGAAGGGCTGGGGGATGCGCTTCTTCCACGACAAGCTACTAGGCGCCGGATCGCTCCCGCCCAAGCTGTTAGCGCGCGACGTGGACCTCTAGGCGCCGCTGGCGATCGCTCCAGCGCTCGCGGCCGCAGCGCCGTGCGGCGCGGAAAGGGTGATGAGCATTCCGCGCGGGCTGTCGGGGGAGACGAGGATGAGCTTCCCGGACTGCGCCTGCATCAGAAGTCGCGCGAGGTCGAGATCACTCTCGTCGAGCCTGGCGCGCGTGCGGATCTCTACGACACCGTGGTCCGCCGAGTCGCGCACTAGGATCTCGACCGACTCGTAGGGCGCCGCCTCGATCGCTTTCGAGATGACACTGGCGACGGCGTGCCGCAGACGATCCGGATCCGCGCGGACGGAGACCGGCGTCTCGCCGGTGCTGAGGTGGAGCTGATCGCGCCGGAGCGACTCGGCGACCGCCTCGCGCACCAGCTCTCGGAGATCGACGCGGTCGGCCCGGAGCCTCAGGTGGCTGCGCTGCAGGTCGCCGATCGCAAGCAGGTCGGTGGCGAGGAACTCGATGTCCTGTGCGTGGTGTTCGATGGCTTTCTGGTTGTCCAGCGCGTTCGCGTCGCCTGGGAGGAGCCCGGCCCGCAGTGCCGCCGTACGTGACCGCAGAGCCGCGATCGGACGCGGGAACTCTCGCTCGAGCACGCCGAGAAAAGTCTCCCGCTCGGTGTCCCGCGCGAAGTGCCGCGCCCGCTCCTCGTAGAGACGGCTGGCGAGAATGGCCGCGGCGGCGTAGACCACGAGCCGCAGCGTCGCGTTGAAGAAGACGGCGGACTGGATCTCCGGCCGGAGGAAGTCATCGGCCAGCAGTTCGGTGACGAGGGCGCCCACCGCGGCAGCGAGCGCGGCCGATCGCCCGATCCACCACGCGGCGCCCACGACGACGGCGAGGTAGAAGACCTCGAAGTCCACCTCCGGCGGTGTGACGAGGTCGGCCGCGCCGATCGCCGCGATGGCCAGCAGCGCAACCAGACCCCCGAACCAACTCCCACGCACGATGGGGGATTTTCGCAGGTCTGCGCCGCGCGGGGCGATCAAGTGGGTGTCGGCGACACCGGCCGCCCGGAACAGCAGCGCGAGCGCCCGCCGGTCGCCGTGCCAGTGCTCAGTGACGACGGTTTCGCCGGCGGTCCGTACGACATGGCGCAGGATCAGGACGCCGACGACGGCGTCGTCGAGGGGGCCGATGACGGGAATGAACTCCGGGATGAGGTCGATCGGTGATGCGATCCAGGCCAGGCCGATCGCGACCAAAATCTTGGACTCGAGGGGGACGCGCTCGTCGCGCAGCAGACCGTGAAAGAGACGCGCGAGATTCGGCAGCAAGAGCGCGAGCTCGCGCACCGCGGACCTTCGGCCGCTCGCCCACAGCACCAGTAGCCCTGCCAGCCAGAGTACGGTGACCACGACCAGCGACGCGAGGGCGATCTCCACCGCGGTCAGGTTACGCGGTGAACCTCACACCGGTCTTCCTCATAGAGTTGGTCGGTGTCCGCCCACCCGATGCGCTTCGCGACCCAATCCGGCAGCGCGTCGAGCGGGCAGGAGTGGATCGACCGCGCGAAACGGCTCGAGGCGCTCGGCTACGGCACGCTCGCGATGCCCGATCACATGATCGGCGGCGCGTGGGCGGCGATGCCGGCGCTCGCGGTCGCGGCGACGGCGACGCAGAAGCTCCGCGTCGGCACGCTCGTCATCGACAACGACTTCCGCAATCCGACCGTGTTCGCGCGCGAGTGCGCGACGCTCGACGTCCTCACGAACGGCCGCTTCGAGCTCGGTATCGGTGCGGGTTGGCTCGACCGCGACTACCAGAGCACCGGCATCCCGTTCGATCGCGGCCGCGTTCGCGTCGGGCGCCTGGCCGAGGCGGTGACGCTGCTGAAGCGTCTCTTCACCGAGGAGCAGGTCACGTTCGCGGGCGAGTACTACGAGGTGGACAGAGCGGAGTGCCGGCCGAAGCCGGTGCAGCGGCCGTATCCGCCCTTCCTCATCGCCGGCGGTGGGCCGGACATCCTCGCGCTCGCGGGTCGTGAGGCGAACATCGTCGCGATCGTTGCGTCCGGGATCACCGGCTCGGGGAAGCTGGCGCCCGAGAAGCTCACGCTCGAAACGATGCGCGAGCAGATCGGCGTGGTGCGCGACGCGGCGGGCGCGCGCTTCGGCGAGATCGAGCTCTCGATGTTCCTCGACTGCATCGTCACCGACGACCGCGAGAAGACCATCGCCGAGATGGCGAAGAAGGCGAAAGCCGAGCCGGACGTGCTGCGCAACAGCGCGTACCGCGGGATCGGCACGCTGCGGGAGATCCGCGACCACATCGTCCGCATGCGGGACGCCATCGGCATCACCTACTTCTGCCTGCGCGGGCCGGATGTCGAGAGTCTCGGGCCGGTCGTCGGTGAGCTAACGGGCCGCTAGTAGCGGAACGCAGCCCCCGGCCCACGCGACGGTAACTCGTACGCCAATCGTCCCGAACTCGGACGCCCGGGCCAGCGGCAGCGTCGAGCATCGCACCGGTGCGCCGCATCGTCGCGCTCGCTCTTGTCGCGGTCGCCTGTAGCGCGCCCGGTCCGATCGCATCCGCCACCGCTTCCGCCGCACCGGCGATCCCCGCCGCGACGCCGGCGCCGGCGACCGTGCCTGCGCCGATCGTTCCCGCGGCGCCGGTCCATCCCGCGCCCACGCCGCCGGTCACGCCGCCGCTCGACGCGAGGACCGCCGCGCTGATCGAGGACCTCGACGGCTCATGCGCGACTCGACCGACGCCGGTGATCCCACTGGGCGTCATCGGCCAGCTCGCGAGCGGCCGATCGGCGCGAGAGACCGTGGAGGTGCTCGCGCGGTCCAAGTGCCTGCTTCGGCCGGCCGCTTACGGAGAGGGCGCGAGCGAAGTCGTCACCGTCGGGGCATATCTGGAGACCGGCGCAGTGCTGTGGGTCGATCGCGGTTTCTGGAAGATCGCGCCGGTGCCCATCGACTACGGCTATCTCGCTCTGCTGTGGGACATGCAGCGGGGCGTTCAGCGCGAGCTGTTCTTCGAGATCTGGAGCGGCGGCAGCGCCGGCGCTCGCGGGTACGTCGCGATCGGCATCTCCGGCGAGAGCGCAAGAATGACGCTCCACACCGCGCCGGGCGCGTCGCAGATGTTCGCGCGGCGCCTCGACGCCGATCACGTGCTGGTCACGGGACGCAAGCTGCCCGAACGACGCTGGGGCATCGATTCCAATTGCTGCCTGCCGGGCGGCCACGAATGGCTCTGGGGTTGGACGCCGGCAGGGTACGTGCTCGGCGGCGAGCGGCAGTCCCGCGACGCGTATTACGCGCTGAGCGCCCTGCTGGGTGCGATCGACAGCGGGCACCCGGAGACGGCTTCAGATGTCGCGAGGCCGTCCGCCATCGACGCGGCGGCCGCGCTGTTCGGCCCAGGCCTTCTCTGGACGTACAAGGCGTCAGCCAACGCGAACGAGCAGGATCAGGCGGAGCTCCTGCGCTGGAATGTCCTGCCGGGTGCCGCGCCGATCGCCGCCGCGGCGGTGCGCTACGAGGTGGCGCGCTACCAGCCCGCGGGACCGACCGCTGTCATCACCTTCGAGCGGATCGGCGACGGCTGGCTGGCGACGGACGTGCACGCCGGGGCGCTTCCTTAGCCTTCTTCACCGTCTCGGCGTTCGGATCGAGCATGAACGCCGCCTCGGGCTCGCCCGCCAGCAGCGGTCGCAGCTCGCGCAGCACCTGAGGTCCGACGCGCTTGGCGCGCCGCCACAAGAGGTCGGGGCTGTCGGGCTTCGCGGCGAGCTCGTCCCACTGCACGGCGGTGTATTTCTCGCGCAGCGCGGCGCTGAGGTCGCGCGCCGCGGCGCGCATCGCCGCGAGGCCCGCTTCGAGCCGCGTCACATCATTGGGATCGTCGAGCACCTGCTTCTTGGGAAGGCGCGTGAGGAGGTAGACGAGCTGCGCCTGCTCTAGGAGGGTGAGGAGCGCCTTCTTGTCACGGACGGAGACGGCCATGTCGCGAGAAGACTACGGCTGCTCCCAAGGTACGAGGCCGACCTTCTTACCCGCTGAGAGGGCCATGTCGCTCGGGTCGGCGTAGACCCCGGTGACCGCCCGCCCGCTGAGGTCGTTGCTGCTGATCGCGGTGACCTTGAAGACGGCGTAGCCGAGAACGTCGACGTACTGCGTCGCGCCACCCGGGATGACGTCGACCTCGAGCGTCATCTGGAGCAGATGCGTGACGCGCTTGTTGGTCACGTCGTCGAGGCCGGTCTCGCGCACCCAGCCTGTGTAGACCTGACCGGATCGCGCGAGCGTTGTTTGGACGTTGAAGGTGTGGTCCTGGCCCGGGTTCATGTTGCTGATGCTGGTCGACGCGAAGTTCCCATCGATGCCGCACACGAGGACCTCGGGGGGCAAGATGGTCGGATCGGTCGTCGTCGGGCATTTCGCCCACGAGAGCGTGAGCAGGTTGCTGCCCGTCCACTTCGTCGCGCCGCTGCTGGCGGTGGTCGTGTGTATCACGTAGTCGGCCTGGGTGCCGGGTCCGGCGACCGCGGCGTACGCGTCCGAGGAGGCGAGGCTGAAGTCCCGCTGCTGGCCGCCGACGTTGACGTTCACGAGCGTTTCGTGGACGCGGCTCGTGTACGGCGCGCTGGACGTCCCGCGCAGCCAGGCCTGGTAGATGCCCTTGTCGCAGTTGCTGGTGGTGACGGTGTTCCAGGTCTGGTTGTAGGTGACGTATGAGGGTCCGCCAGGCGTGGGATTGGCGGTGAACGCCGGTGTGCTGAGGGTCGCGCAACCGCTGAGGAACGGGTTCGTTGCCGTGCCGGCGTCGTCGGTCATGGTGCCGTTGTCCGGGACGAGCGTGGTCGTGACCTGCGCGCCGCTCGCCGCAAACTGCGTCGAATACGTGTACGTGACCGTCGACGTTGCCGAGCCGCTCGTCGACAGCGTCAGCTGGTTACTCGCGATGGTGAAGTCGGGCACAGTCTTGACGTAGCCGTCGTACAGCTGCAGCAACAACTCGTCGCCGACGTTGAAGGTCGTCTGGTAGTCCGTGACGAACTGCCCGGAGCTCGAGCCGTTGATCACGGCGATCTGCGCGCATGGCAGGAAGTTCGGAAGCTGGATCACGCAGATGTCAGGCCCGGGGTAGCTCAGATTGAGGATCCATGAGGCTTCGTAGTCTTTGAGGACGTTCACCGTCACGGTCGGCGGGACGGAGTTGTAGGCATCGTGGTTAAGGTTGCCGCTGCCGTCGGTGCTCGTGAAGTCGCGGATGTCCAGCCCGATGTAACCGCGGAACGAGCTGTCGTTGGTCGCCTTGGCCGCCTGACCGAAGATGACGAACTCGCGACCCGGGGATGCCTCGCTGGCGGGCGTGCACCCGACGGTGCTCGTCGTTGAGCACTGCCAATCCTGCCCCTCGGCCATGGTCTGGTCATGGAACAAGTTCGACTGGTCCGAGGCGGCGGGCCCGGGTGGGTTCGCATAACGCTTGACAACGGTGGGAAGCATGCCGCCCTTGCTCTTGGCGTAGCCCTGCGTGGTCATCGTGATCGTGTTCAGGGTGGGGCTGAGGATCTTGATCAGGAACGTTGGCACGTCGACCGTGATCGCTACGCGGCAGCCGCGGCCGTTCGTCGTGACCGGCAAGATGCCGCTGATCAGGTTCTGCTCGCCGACGATGTCATCGGCGTAGGTCTCGCTCCCGCGCGCGCTGTAGGGCAGCTTTCCGAGCCCGAGCGGGTTCGCATTGAGGTTCCGGTCCTGCAGGATCGCATCTCCCGCGCCCCACGCGGCAACCTCGTCGCCACCATGACCGTACTTGAATGCGCATGCGAGCGCTGCGGAGTCGACCGCATCTTGGACGTAGCGGCGCTCCGCGTAGAAGCGACCAACGTCGACACCCAGAGCCGCGAAGCCCATCAGCACCGTGAACATGAGGGCAACGAGCACAACGGTCTGCCCTGCGTCATCGCGTGCGAATCGAACCCTTCCCACTTGTGCGATGTTAACGAGAGAAGAGCGAGTCGTGCGAGGCGCGAGGATCAGGTTGTTACGTCGCAGAAACTGCTCTGTCACCGCGTGAACTGTGGAGTACGCGCGATTGCGGCACAACCTGTATCGAGGTAGCGCGTTAGTACTGCCCCGAGAGAGGGAGACCCCGGGCTCCCATATACGTCCGGATGGCTGCCACCTACAAATCCTGCACCGCACGTTGGGTCGTGTGGTGAGGTGGAACAAGGATGCGCTGTATTAGTAGGGTCTTTGGACCGGCTGTAGCACTCATCATCTTCTCGGTCACGGCTGCCGCCTCGATCGCCAACGCTCTTCCGGGTCAGACGACGCGGGTCTCCGTCGACTCCGCGGGCGTCGCCGCGAATGCAGGTTCGACGAACGGCGTCCTTTCCGCGGATGGCCGGTACGTGGTGTTTCAGTCGAGCGCGACGAACCTCGTCACCGGCGTGAGCGGCACGCAGGTGTACCGCCACGACCGGATGAGCGGCGTGACGCTGTTGGTGAGCGTCGCGTCGACTGGGACCCCCGGCAACAATGTCAGTCGCGATCCTTCGGTCTCGGCCAACGGCCGTTATGTCGCGTTTGCTTCTTTCGCGACCGACCTGGTCGACGGCGACACCAACAGCATGAGCGACGTGTTCGTACGTGACATGCAGGCGGGTACGACCGCTCTCGTTAGCTCGGCCGGCTCGCCGGCCGACGGCACTAGCGGCCTGAGCGGCCTGTCGGGTGCCCGTGAGATCTCGGACGACGGCCGCTATGTAGCGTTCACCTCATTCGCGACGAATCTCGCGGCCGGCACCAACAACGGTAGGCAACAGATCTATGTGAGGGACATGACGACGGGTGCCGTCGTGCGTGCGTCGGTCGATGCGGCAACGGGCGCGGCCGGCGACCGGACCAGTCAGACGCCGGCGATCTCCGGCAACGGCCAGGTGGTCGCGTTCCGGTCCGAGTCGACGAACTTCTCGCCGCTGTCGACCTCGGGTGTCACTCCAGAAATATTCGCCCGCGATCTCGTCAGCGGCACGACGACTCTCGAGTCGCCAGGCGCCGCGGCCACCGGGCGCAGTGCAACGACGCCGGCGCTCTCGTTCGACGGGCGCTATATGGCATTCGAGTCGACGGGCGTGCTCGACCCGCGCGACCTCGACAATGGGACACTCGACGTCTATCTAAGCGACAGGGTCGCGGGCACGACCGTGCTCGCGTCGCTGTCGAACAACCCGATCCCAGGCGCGACCAGCGCGAGCCCGTCGATCTCCGGCGATGGCCGCTGGGTCGGCTTCCAGTCGCTCGATGACAAGCTCGTCGTCGGTGACGTGAACGGTCTGTTCGATGTGTTCCTCTACGACCGCACGACGGAGACCATCAAGCTCGTCTCCCTGAACGACGCGGACGAGCAGGCCAATGCGGGCAGCTTCGGTCCATCGGTCTCGTTCGACGGACACCTCGTGCTCTTCGGGTCGACGGCGACGAACCTCGCCGCCGGCTCGGGCGTCGGCAACCAGCTCTACGTCCGCAACCTCGTGTCGAACCAGGCGCCGGTGCTGCAGCCATTCAGTGGAGACTTCGCACTGGCCGAGAGCCAGTCGATGCACCAGACCTGGCAGTTCAGCGACAACGACGCATCGTTGTCGTGGACGGCGACCGTCGACTACGGCGACGGCTCGGGTAAGCGGGCGCTCCCGCTCAACGCCGACAAGACGTTCCTGCTCGAGCACCTGTGGGCCCCGGGAACATACGACCTGACCGTCGAGGTCACCGACAACGCTGGCGCGACAGGATCCCTGGTGATCCATGTCGTGGTCAGCAATGTCGCGCCGACGGTCGTCCTGCCGTCCAGGCTGGACCTCGCGTTCACGCGGACGGTCGACACGTCCGGATTCTTCACCGATCCCGGATCGGGCGAGACGTACGCGGCGACCGTCAACTACGGCGATGGCACCGGCACGCAACCGCTCGCGCTCGGTCCATACGACGCGTCGCCGCTCGTCGGTGGCTCGTTCACGCTCCATCACACCTACGCGACCGCCGGCAGCTACAGCGTGGCCGTGAACGTCACGGACAGCAACGGCGGCTCGTCGCCGGCGACCATGACCGTCAACGCCGGCGGCTACAGCTACGCGTGGTTGGATCCGCTAGGCGACATGTTCGTTGTGGGCCGGAACCTGCCGGTGAAATTCACCGTGCACGGACCCGACGACTCGTTCGTCCTCGACGAGAGCGTCCGCGTGGACGTGATCGACGCAACAGGCAGTGTCCTGGCCGGTCCCTACCTTTTCGGTGACCAGCCGAGCCGATCCGTCACGGTGAGCAACGGTTCCTACCATGTGAACGTCGACACGAGGAATCTCTCGGCCGGCATGTACTGGCTGCGCGTTCAGTTCTCGTCGCCGACGCTCGCGGGCGAGTTCACGCTCGGGACGACGGGTACGACTGCCGCAGGCACGACCAGCACGACAAAGTCCAAGACGACCCGCTAAAGCCTGAGTACTGCCCCTATCGGGGGAGAAGCACGGGGGATCGCCGGTAGCGGCGATCCCCCTGTTAATTAGCGGCAATGAAGACGACACGTACGCGCTCTATCACCATGGCGGCCCTCGCGAGCACGCTCGCCTTCTCCGGCGTGGCCGGAGCGTTCGACGCGCCGACGCACCCACGCACCACGCGCGAGTCCGTGAGCTCCACCGGGACGCCTGCGGTCGGTACGGTGCTTCCGGGCGTGATCTCCGCGAACGGCCGCTACGTCGTCTTCACCTCGACCGCATCGAACCTCATCGGTGTTTCGGGCGCTCACGTCTACCGTCACGACCGGACCGCCGGCACGACGGTGCTCGTCACCGTCGCGAAGACCGGCCTGCCGAGCGTCGCTGGCGGCTTCGCGCCGACGGTCTCGGCCGACGGCCGGTTCGTCGCCTTCGCTTCGGCCAGCAACGACGTCGTCGACGGTGACACGAATGGCACTGTCGACGTCTTCCTGCGCGACATGGTGGCCGGCACCACCGCGATGGTCAGTGACACCCAGACCGGCGCGCCGGGTGACCTGAGCAGCGGACTGAACAGCTCTGCGGGCGCGCATGAGATCTCCGATGACGGCCGGTACGTGGCGTTCACCTCGAACGCGACGAACCTCGTCCCGACATCGAACAACGGCAAGCAACAGGTCTACGTCAAGGACATGCTCACCGGCGTCGTCACGCGCGCGTCCGTCGACGCGTCGAACGCCGCGGGCAACGACACCAGCTCGGCGCCTGCGCTCTCCGGCAACGGCCGAGTCGTGGCCTTCGTGTCGCAGGCTGCGAACTTCTCGTTGGTGTCGACCTCGCACACCGGTCAGCTCTTCGTTCGCGATCTCGAGGCCGCGACGACGACCCTTGAGTCCGTGACGACGCTGGGCGCACCGACGCTCTCTCGGCCCGCGTCCGCGCCGGCGCTCTCCTTTGACGGGCGTTACCTCGCGTTCGAATCACAGGCTCAGCTCGAGCCGCGCGACCGGGACATCGGAACCTGGGACGTCTTCCTGCGTGATCGCGCGCTCCACACGACGACCCTGGCGTCACTGTCCGCGAACCCGGTCGCGGGCGCCGACAGCCGCGCGCCGTCGATCTCCGCGGATGGCCGCTGGATCGGATTCCAGTCGCTCGACGACACGCTCGTAGGTGGCGACGTGAACCACCTGGTCGACGTGTTCCTCTACGACCGCACGACCGAGGCGGTCACCCTGGTCTCGCAGAACGATGCCGGTCAGCAGACCAACGCGCCGAGCACCAGCCCGTCGGTCTCGTCCGACGGGCGGCTCGTGCTTCTGATGTCATCCGCTTCGAACCTCGTTACCTCACCATCGAGCACTGGCTCGCAGCTCTATGTGCGCGACATGCGCACCAACGAGGCGCCAGTCGTCACGCTCGGCGCGGACGAGAACCTCTTGGAGGGCGTCCGGCTCTCGCGTCTCGCGAGCTTCAGCGACCAGGACGCCTCGACCTCGTGGTCCGCGACCGTCGACTACGGCGATGGCTCCGGAAGCGCCGCGCTCGCGCTCGCCGCGGACAAGACCTTCACCCTCGACCATCTCTACAAGCCGGGCAGCTACGTCGCGAGCGTCGTCGTGACCGATGACGCGGGCGCGTCAGGCAGCGGTTCGTTGCGCGTGACCGTGACCAACGTCGCGCCGACCGTGCAGCTCGGTGGCCCCGTCGACCTCAGCTTCGACCCGACCCTTCATCGGTCCGGCACCTTCAGCGACCCCGGCACGACCGAGACCTACTGGGCGACCGCCGACTACGGCGACGGCTCGGGAGGCATGGCAATCGCCCTGGTGGGCAACTCCTTCGTGCTCGATCACACGTACGGCACCGCCGGCGCGTATACGGTCACCGTGAACGTGACCGACAGCAACGGCGCCGGCGGCTCGGCCACGCTCGCGGTCACCGTCCGCAAGTACACCTTCCAGTGGCACGAGCCGGTGGAGAGCTCGTTCACCGTCGGCCGGCTGATCCCGGTGAAGTTCTCGGTGTTCCGCGCCGACGGCACGCCGGTGCTCGACACGACCGTCCGCGTCGATGTGCTCGATGCCTCGGGCGCGGTCGTCGTGGGCTACATCTACGGTGGCAGCCCCAGCGGCTCGGTGACCTGGAACGGCAGCGACTATCACGTGAACGTCGACACCCGCGGCTTCGCGCCGGGCGACTACACGCTCCGCGTCAGCTTCTCGTCGCCGACCCTCAGCGGTGAGTTCACCAAACAGGCCACGGTGACCGGGACCGCGGCCACGACGACCGCTTCGAACGACGGGAAAGACAAGAAGGACAAGGCCGACAAGGCCGCGGACAAAGCGACGAAGGACAACGCGAAGTAACTAGGCGCTGAGGGCCGGCGCTCGCGTGTTCGAGAGCACGGCCCTCGCGATGTCCAGCGCAGCGTCCACGTCAGCAGCCGTCACATCGTTGTGCGTCACCGCGCGCAGACGCGGCGAGTTGCCCAGGTAGCGCGAGACCCGGAGCCCGCGCTCGGCGCACGCCTTCTGGAACGCGCCGGTCTCCATCCACGCGGGATCGATCTCGAACGACACGATGTTCGTGACGACCTTCGCGGCGTCGATCTTCACGCCGTCGATCCGCGCGAGGCCCTGCGCGAGCGCCTTCGCGTTGCGGTGGTCCTCGACCAGCCGGTCGCGCATCTCCTCGAGCGCAACGAGCGCGGCCGCAGCGATGACCCCGGCTTGGCGCATCGCGCCACCGAGCAGCTTGCGGACCCGGCGAGCCTTCGCGATGGTCTCCGCGTCGCCGCACACGATCGAGCCGACGGGCGCGCTCAGTCCCTTGGAGAAGCAGAACTGCACGGTGTCGACGCCCTGCGTGAGCGTCGTCGCGTCAACGCCGAGCGCCGCGGCGGCGTTGAAGATCCGCGCGCCGTCGAGGTGCACGCGTATGCCGCGTTCGTGTGCCAGCGCGCCGATCGCATTCGTCTGCGCGGCCGTGATGACGGACCCACCGCAGTTGTTGTGCGAGTTCTCGATGCAGATGAGTGCGGTGCGCGCGTGCATGCCCTGCGGTCGGATCGCCCGCGCGATGTCGTCGAGCGCCGGAAGGCCTTCGCGGTTCGGCACCAGACGCGGCACGATACCGCCGAGGACGAACGCCGCGTCCATCTCGTTCTGGTAGATGTGCGCAAGGTCGCCGAGGATCACCTCGTCGCCGCGCTGCGTCTGCGAGAGGACGCCGCAGAGGTTGCCCATCATCCCGCTCGCGACGTACAGGCCTGCCTCTTTACCCACGGACTCGGCGGCGCGCTTCTCGAGCTTGTTGACGGTTGGGTCCTCGCCGTACTGGTCGTCGCCGACCTCGGCTTCAGCCATCGCGCGGCGCATCGCCGGCGTCGGCTTCGTGAAGGTGTCGCTGCGGAACTCGAGGATCTTCATAAAGCGAGCGCCTCCTTGATGCGAACGACCGCCGCGACGAGAAGCGGCGCGACCAGGATCGCGGGCAGGTAATCCGCGACCTTCACGTCGCGGATATTCAACAGTTTCAGGCCGACTCCGATGATGAGCAAGCCTCCGACCGCGCTCATCTCGCGGAGCTGGAGGTCGGAGAGCAGGCCGGCGAACGCCGACGCGCCGACGGCGAGGCCGCCCTGATAGAGAAGGATGAGCGGGATCGTGAGGAGCACGCCCCAGCCGAGCGTCGCTGCGAGCGCGATCGACGTGAACCCGTCGAGCACGCTCTTGATCGCAAGCAGGCTGGCGTCGCCGGTGAGCCCGTTCCGGATCGAGCCGAGGAAGGTCAGCGGGCCGACGCAAAAGACGATCGCGGCGGTCACGAACGCCTCCGCCACGGTCCCGCCGCCGCCGCGCGCCGCGAAGCGACGCTGAAGCGCCGCGCCGAGATCGCTCAGGCGACGATCGACGCCCCACAGCGATCCGATCACGCCGCCGAGCAGGATGCTGCCGAGCATGTAGAGGAGGTTCGACGTGTCGATCGCGAACTTCGTGCCCATGGCCAGGGTGAACAGCCCGACGCCGCGCACGACGTTCTCGCGGAGGCGCTCGGGCAGACGGTCGCCGAGCACCGCACCGAGCAGGCCGCCCACGAGCACCGTGAGAGCGTTGAGCAGCGTCCCCGAAAGCGCGGACAAAGTCTGGGTAGTATGCGAGGCCCATGCAGCCATCCGAGCAGCTGCGCTTCTGGGCCCATGAGCTCGCGGCGATGGCGAAGACGGGCCTCGAGTTCGCGCCGAATGATTACGACCGCGATCGGTACGAGCGCACGATGGCGATCGCCGAAGGCATCGCCGAGATGACGATCGATGCGACGTTCACGCCGGAGCGTCCGTATCTCTCCGACCTCCACATCCCCAGCCCGAAGGTGGGCTGCTCCGTCGCCGCGTTCGACGACGTCGGTCGCGTGGTCCTCATCAAGCGCGCCGACAACGAACGCTGGGCGCTCCCGGGTGGTTACGCCGAAGTCGGGTCGCCCCCGTCGACCAACGCGCTGCGCGAGCTTCACGAGGAGACCGGCTTCGAGGCCCAGCTCGAGCGTCTCGTCGGCGTGTACGACAACAAGAGCTTCGGCAGCGTCGCTCCATTTCAGTTCTACATCTGCTGCTTCCGCTGCCGGATCACCGGCGGGCAGGCGACGCCGTCGGCCGAGACGACCGAAGTGGTACTCACCGATCCGACGTCGTTGCCGGAGAACATGTCGCTGCTGCAGCGCACGATGCTCGCCGACTCACTGCTGCGCGACGCACCGGCGGTCTACCAGTGACGACGATCGCGATCTGGTCGAACTGGCCCTCGACGCCGACCGATTTCGGCGCGGCGCTGCCGGACGACACGCTCGTCCTCATCAAGGACGAGAACGATCTCGCGCGCGCGGCCGCGGCTGAGGTCGCCTTCTGCGGGATCAGCCTCGACCGCGTGCGGAAGCTCCTCGCGGCGACGCCGCAGCTGCGCTGGTTCCACACGCCGGCGGCGGGCGTCGACCGCTTCCTCGACATCCCGGACTTCCGCCAACGCGGGATCGCGCTCACGAACAACTCCGGCTCGTACGACATCCAGATCGCCGAGCACGTCCTTGCCTTCGTGCTCGCCGCCTCGAAGCGGCTGCACCTCTATCGCGACCAGCAGGCGCGTCATGAATGGAAGGATCTCGAGCACGACGAGCTGCGCGACCAGACGCTCGTCGTGTTCGGCGCCGGCAGCATCGGCGGCGAGGTGGTGCGGCTCGCGGCGGCGATCGGGATGCGCGTCATCGCGGTGCGGCGGCGCCCCGGTCCTGTGCCGGGCGCGCGGAAGGTCGTCACG
>VBEZ01000029.1 GCA_005882255.1 Chloroflexota bacterium
TCGGCATCCCGCGTGGTCGTCACACTTCAGAGTGCCCAAGTGTTAGCGCCAAGTCTTAGCCGCCAGTCGCTCGCTCGACTGCTTTGGCCATCGACAACAACGCTGGCCCTCAGTCCATCGTGATGACGACCTTCGCCCGCGCCTGGCCCGTGCCGACGTAGCGGACCGCCTCCACAGCCTCGCTGAACGGATAGGTCCGATCGATCGCGGGCCGGAGCTTGCCCTCCTCGATGAGCTCCTTGAGGACGACGAGGTCGGCGAGAGTCGTCTTCGCGACGAAGAAGACGATCCGCTGCTTCAGGATCCGCGAGCGCACGAAGGCGGAACCGATGCGGCTGAAGATGGCCATCCCTCCGCGCTTGTCCGCTCCGACGAGCAGGAGGATCCCGCTCGGCACGAGGACGCGTCGCATGTCGGAGACCGAGCGGTTCCCGGCGACGTCGAAGATCGCGTCGTAGCGCCCGCCGCGTTGCGCGAAGTCCTCTTTCGTGTAGTCGACGACCTCATCGGGGCCGAGCGAGCGGATCAGCTCGAGGTTCCTCGTGCTTGTGACCGCCGTCACGTGCGCTCCGAGCGCCTTCGCGATCTGCACCGCGAACGTTCCGACACCCCCGCCGGCGCCGTTCACGAGGACCCGTTGTCCCGGCTTCACCTGCGCGTGATCGCGAAGACCCTGGAGTGCGGTGCGTCCCGCGACGCCGACCGCGGCCGCCTGCTCGAACGACGCGTTGCGCGGCTTTGGTGCGAGACCCTGCTCGCGCGCGAGCGCGTACTCGGCGAACGACGCGGGCGCGTTGCCGAACACCTCGTCGCCCGGAGCGAAGCGCGTCACGCCCACGCCGATCGCCTCGACGACCCCGGCGAGGTCCACACCGCGGACCGGCTCGGCCTTCTGGCGCATCAGGGTCGACGCCACGCGTATCACGAGCCCGCCATGCACGCTGTGCCAGTCGAGCGCGTTCACCGAGGCTGCGCGAACCCGGATCAGGACGCGTCCTTCGGCCAGGGTCGGTCGTGGGATCTCCCGAAGATGAAGCGCGTCGGCCGAGCCGTATCCCTCCTGGACGATCGCCCTCATCGTCTCCTTGGCCACCGCTGTCGTCGCGACCATCATCCCTTTTCCTTCCTCATCTACGAGCATTCGATCGCATCGTGCCTGGGGCATGTGGAGGAAGTGTGAAGGTCCGATCCGGCGACGGCTCGAGACGCGCCTCACCGCGGACGAGCCGCCATATGACGAGCCCGGCGGTCGCGATCATGAAGGCCGCGAGGGAGACCTGCCCGCCGCGGGTAAAGAAGGTTTCCTCGAGCCAGCCGGGCGCCTTCAAGTCCGTCTGCGCGAATCGCGTGAACGCGAAATAGAGCGTCACGGCGAAACTCAGCGACAGCCAAACGTACGGCCAGAGAAGACGCGCGCGCGTTGCCGCGAAAGGTAGAAGGAGGACGAGAGCGCCGAAGAGGTAACGCTCATGCGCCCGCGTCGGCAGGAAGTAGATGGCAAATGCCGCGAGAGCGCCCGCGGCGAGAAGCGTCGGCGTATCGCGACGCCACCAAAGTGGTACGCACGCTAAGAACAGGCCGACGACGAGCAGCGCGGCTCCGTAGACGACGAACGCCTGGTCCGGCTCGTAGAAACCACCGAGGACCGACCACACGTTGAAGGCGAACAACGATGTGAAGGGGTAGAACTCGGCTGACCTCTTCGCGAGCTCTAACAGCTCCGCCGGCCCTGCACGGAACGGCGCGCCGACCGCGAGGACCGTCACCAGGCCGGCGATACCCGCGCGGACGAGCGGCCGCCACTCCCGCTGCCGAATGAGCTCGATCAATACCGACGCCCCGATGACGATGGCTCCGATGCCGAACTGCGGCTTGACCATCGCTGCGAGCGCCGCGAACGTGCCGGCGGTCGCCCATCGGCCGTATCCACCGGCAACGAGCGACGCGAACAGTGGCAGAGAACCCAGGGCGTCCATCTGACCCCAGTACGGTCCGGCAAAGATCGGCCCGGGCGACAGCGACCAGAGTCCCGCAGCAAGGATCGCGCTCATGCGCCCGGCGTGACGCCACGTGAGCAGGGCCGCACCGATCGCGATCGCGACGTCCGCCGGGATGCTCACGGCCTTTACCGCGAGACGAAGCGGCTCACCGTCGAAGAGCGTGCCGAATACCCAGAGCACGTAGAGATACACGGGCGGGTAGTCGGGCGGGAAGTCGCGCAAATAGTCGGGCGAGTAGAAAGCCGCCGGTCCGACCTGGACCAGATGCTCGGCCCAGGCCTCGAAGGTGCTGACGTCGGCTGGAAAGCCCACAGAGCGCAGCACGAGCAGGCGCACGGCGACGCCGAGCGCGATGAGACCGGCGATGGCGAGATATGCGCGGCGATCGTCGCGCGCGCGCGGCATGAGCGGGACGATAGAGCCGGTACCCTTGCGCCGCATGGGCAATGAGCGCCGCCCTGGCGACGCCCCGAACCGGGTCAGCGTGCGCTGATGCGGGCTCTCGCAGCGCGGAGCGACCTCGGTTGGCTCGTGCTCACCGCGATCGCGGCGCTCGCCGCGATGCACACCATCTTCGACTGGGCCGCCATCATCGCCTCTGGCGCGCCCATCGGATACGGCGAGGGCGCGGTCGCGCACGCGGGCCAGCTCCTCGCACGTGGTCGCGATCCGTATGGTCTCGAGCCGGCCGGTACCTTCGTCAGCGCGAATTACCCACCGCTCGCTTACGCGGTCGAGGCGATCGGCGCGACGCTGGGTCCATTCACCGCTCTCCGCGTCGTGAACGTGACTGCGTGCGTCGCGATCGCGACCGTCGCAACGCTCCGCGCGCGAGGATCGCGTTTCGCTGCGATCGCCATAGGCGGATCCTTCCTCGCGCTCTACCCGGTCGCGGTATGGGGCGGCAGCGCACGCGTCGACCCGCTGGCCGTCGCGCTCACCGCGTTTTCGGTGGTGACCGCTTCGGCGGATCCGCGCCGTGCCACCATCGCCGGTGTCCTCGGCGCGCTCGCCCTCGCGGCGAAGCCCACCGCGGCCCTTCCTCTCTTGACGGTGCTCGCATATCTCGCATGGCGAGAGCGGCCTATCGCGATCCGCTTCGGTGCCGCGCTCGCCGCGTCGTCGCTCCTGGTTCTGGCCGTGATGCTCCTCCGCTTCGATGGCGCGGGCCTCTGGCTACACCTCGTCGTCCACAACGCCCTAGCCTTCGACGTTCGGAACCTGCTCTTCCTCGCTCTGCTCGCCACGGTGCTCATGGGCGCGTACGTCGGCGGTGCGATGTACGTGGCCGATGGCCGCATGCGGGCGTATGTGCTCGGTGCGGCGGCGGTCATACTGCTCGGTGGCCACGAGGGCGCGACGGTGAATTACCTCTTCGACCTCGCGGCAGCCTCTTGTGTCGCGCTGGCGCCGATGGCAACGCGACTACCGGGAAGGATCCCGGCGGTGTTCGCGGCGCAGCTCGTGGCGACGCTGTTTCTCGTCACGTTCGGGCCGCTTGCGCCACTTGATCTCGCGGCCTATTCAGCACGCGTCGAGACCGCCCGGACGCTTGGGGCGGGTCCGGTCTACGCGGAGGACAGCGGCGTTCTCATCGCTTCCGGCATCGAGCCCGTCATCGATGATCCCTACTTGTGGGCCAGGCTCGTCGCGCTCGGTGTTCGCTCGGACGACGTCACTCCACGGATACGAGGGGCCGAATTCGCCGCCGTCGTGTCCTTCGTCCCGCTTGATCAGCTCGAGGGAGCGCCGCTGTTCGAGCAGCAACTCTGGCCGCCGCCGCTCGTCGCAGCGGTGCTCGATCGCTACCGCCTCGACCGGCGCGCGGGCACGCTGTGGATCTACGTCCCGCGGTAACGGTCGGTCTGCAGACCTTGGTTAGAGGTCACCCGACGCTCCGATCCACTTGAGGTAGCGCCGAGCGGAGCGCTCGACCACGCGCTGGCCATCGCTCTGGGTCACGCGGTCCCACCAGCCGCCGTAGATCCGTTCGAACGCGTAGGGGCGCACGGTCGCGAGGATGCGGCGGATCTCGTCGGCGGGGAGCGGAATGAGATTCGGATACGACCGCATGAAGCTCACGGCTCGCACGTCGGGCACGACCGTGATCGTGTCGCCGACCAGCAGCGCTCCCCGTCCATCGGCGCCGGCGGCCCAATGGAGCACCGCGCTGCCCTCGAAATGGCCGCCGGTCTGAATGAGCGTGAGCCCCGGCGTGAGCTCCTTCGTCCCGCCCCACTCGACGATCGCCGGATCGTCACGCTGGACCCACGCGCGGTCGGCGGATGGGATCCATATCGGGCAGCCGCCGAACGCGCGGCTCCACTCCACCATCACGCCGTAGAAATGCGGATGCGAGAACGCGATGCCCGCGATGCCGCCCATCGCGCGGATCGCGTCGACGCTTGTCTCATCGATGAAGCCGAAACAGTCCCACAGGAAGTTGCCGCCGGGCGTTCGTACGAGCAGCGCGCGTTGACCGATGCCGACCGCGGGCTGCGCACCGACGCCGACGAGGCCCGGTTCGAGCTCGCGCAGCTCGACGCGGTTGCCCTGCGCGGCGAGCTCGTCGAGCGTCGTCCAGGCCTGGCCACCCTGGCGCACGTACTGGCGCTCGTCCTCGCAGATCGGACAGCGCTCGGGCGCGAACACGCTCGGCGACTGCTGCACGCCGCAGGTCAGGCAGATGTACGCGGTGCCGCTCACGCGGCCCGGCGGAGCTCCTCTTCGAGCAGCCGTACGCGCTCCTCCCGTTCGGCGAGCTTCGCCTTCTCGTTCGCGACCACATTCGCGGGCGCCTTCTCGGCGAAGCCGGGTCGCGCGAGTAGGTCGCGTGAACGGCGCAGCGTCCCCTTCGCCTCGGCCAGCTCTTTTTCGAGGCGCGCGCGGTGTGCAGCGGGATCGCGCTCGACCGCGACGCGCACCTCGATCGCGCGCACCACGGTCGCCTGCCCGCTGCCGGATCCGAACGTGACCTCGGTCTGCGCGAGATGCGAGATGAGGTCGGCGAGATCGTGGATCGCGGTCGTGTCGCCGCCGAGCGTCGTCTTCACGCGCTCGCCCGGCTTGGTGCCGGCCTCCTGGCGGAGGTTGCGGATCGCGCGCACGAGCTCGAGCGCGATGTCCATGCGCTCCTCCAGCGCGACCGATCGCGTGCCGGGCTTCGGCCACCTCGCGATCACGAGCGACGGCGAGCGGTCGGTGCAGAACGCGGTCGAGCACGTACGCCAGCGTGCGCACCGTGCTCACAGCTCGTTTCTCATCGCGCAGTCCGGCCTTCGCGAGCTCGAGGTAGACGTCGGCGAACTCGCCCCACACGAACTGCTGCAGCGCGGACACGTACTCGCCGAACAGATAGTGCTCGATGAGCCGCGTGAGCTCGGCGACCGTCGCCTCGGTGCGCGAGAGGATCCAGCGCTCAGCGTGTCCGAGCGACGGATCGGCCGATCCCGCCCCGGCCGCGGGCGCGGGCGTCCGGTCGGAGCGCCAATCGCGCAGTGCCTCGGCGTTCTCGTCGATGTGGTGCAGCACGAAGCGGCCGATGTTCCACAGCTTGTTCGCGAACTCCTTCGCGTTCTGCAGCTTGGCCTCGGAGAGCGTCTGATCCGCACCCGCGGCGACGCCGTTCACGAGCGCGAAGCGGAGCGCATCGGCGCCGTACTGCTCGATGAAGCCGACGGGGCTGATCACGTTGCCCGTCGACTTGCTCATCTTCTCGCCGTCGACGAGGACGAGACCGTGGAGGTAGACGGTGTGGAACGGGATGTCCCCCATCTCCTCGATGCCCATCATGATCATGCGGGCCACCCAGAAGAACAGGATGTCGTAGCCCGTCTCCAGGACGCTGCCCGGGTAGTAGCGCGGCAGGTCGCGAGTCTGGTCGGGCCAGCCGAGCGTCGAGAACGGCCAGAGCGCGCTCGAGAACCAGGTGTCGAGCACGTCGGGGTCGTGGTGGATGTCGTCGCTGCGGCAGCGCGTGCAGCGCGTCGGATCCGGGCCGTCTTCCTCGGGGACCACGATCTCGTCGCAGTCGCGGCAGTACCACACCGGGATGGAGTGGCCCCACCAGATCTGGCGCGACACCGGCCAGTCGCGGATGTTCTCCATCCAGTTGAAGTAGACCTTCTCCTGATAGCGCGGGTGGATCGTGACGCGACCCTCGCGCACCGCGGCGATCGCCGGCGCGGCGAGCTGCGGCATCCTCACCCACCACTGCTTCATGACCAGGGGCTCGTCCACGGTCTTGCAGCGGTCGTGCACGCCGACGGCGTGCGTGAGCGGCTCTTCCTTCACGAGCAAGCCGCGGTCCTTCAGCATCTCGACCGCCATGCGGCGCCCGACCTCACGGTCGGGTCCCGCGAGCGGCCCCGCCGCGGGCGTCATGAAGCCCCGCGTGTCGATGACGGTGATCACGGGCAGACCGTGGCGCTGTCCGATGTCGAAGTCCGTGGCGTCATGGCCCGGAGTGATCTTGAGCGCGCCGGTGCCGAACCTGGGATCGACGGCTTCGTCGGCGATGACCTTGACGCGGCGCTCGATCATCGGCACGAGCACCTCGCGCCCGATGAACGGTTTCCAGCGTTCGTCGTCCGGATGTACCGCGACGGCCACGTCGGCCACGATCGTCTCCGGGCGCGTCGTCGCGATGACCAGCGGCGGATCGCCGGGCTTCGGGTCGGCCCACGGATAGCGCACGAAATAGAGCGCGTCGGTCCGCTGCACGTGCTCGAGCTCGAGGTCCGAATAGGTCGTCTGGCAGCGCACGCACCAGTGCACGATCCGGTCGGCGCGGTACAGGTGCCCGCGCTTGAACAACCGGATGAAGTGCGTCCGCACCGCGCGCTGCTTCGACGGCTCCATCGTGAAGTTCCGCCGCGACCAGTCCAGCGAGCAGCCGAGGAGACGCAGCTGCTTCTCGATCCGCGGCCGGTAGTGGTCCATCCACTTCCACATCTCGGCCACGAACTTCTCGCGACCGAGGTCGTTGCGACCGATCTCGTTCTTCGCGAGCTCGTCCTCCACCACCTTCTGCGCGATGATCCCGGCGTGGTCGGTGCCCGGCATGTACAGCGTCGGCTCGCCGCGCATGCGGTGCCAGCGCGCCATGAGGTCCTCGTAGCCGCCGAAGCCGAGCGCGTGACCGAGGTGAAGGTCGCCGGTGACGTTCGGCAGCGGCAGCATCATCACGAACGGCTTGTTCGGGTTGCTCTCGTCGGGCGTGAAGAAGCCCGAGCGCTCCCACCAGCCGTAGAGGTCCTGCTCGACGGCGGACGGACGGTAGTTCTTCTCGCCGAAGGACACGACCGACTGCGGTGGGTCCAGCTTCTCTTTGGTCATCGCCATCTCAGAACCTCCTTCTTGTTTTCATCGCTGGCAAAACAAAAGGCGCTGCTCGTCCGGGACGAACAACGCCGTGGTGCCACCCGACTTCATCGCCACGCCGATCGCTCAGCGCGGTGACCTCTCGGCCGATAACGGGTGCCTCCGATCCGACTCGCGGGCGACTTCCCGTCCCCGTTGACCGCGGCGCGCTTCCAGCCGGTGACGCGCCTTCTCTATCGGTACGTGGGTCGGTGTTCTTCCCGGTCGCTGCCGGTCTGAGTAGATGTTAGCGGAGGTCAGGCCAAAGACGCGCGCGAGCCTCGCGTCAGCTGCTTGTGTCGGTACATCGCGCGGTCGGCCGCGTCAACCAGCGCGTCGACCGTGATCGGGCGGTCCGACGCGTCCGCGACGCCCCAGGCGATCGTGGGCAGCCGCTTGCCATCGGCGAGCGTTCCCTCGGCGATGTTGCTCGCGACGCGGCGCATCACGCGCTCGGCCGCGAGCAGCGGCGCGCCCGGGAACAAGATCGCGAACTCGTCGCCACCGATGCGCGCGACCGTGTCGCGGTCGCGAACGCCCGCGGACAGCATCTCGCCGATGCGGACGAGCGCCTCGTCGCCCGAGCCATGTCCGAACTGGTCGTTGAGCTGCTTCAGGCCGTTCACGTCGAGCACCGCGACCGTCACCGAGGCGAGCGGGTCGCCCGCGAGCTCGACGCGCAGCCGGTCGAAGAACGTGCGGCGGTTCGGCAGACCGGTGAGCGGATCGGTCGCCGCTGCGGTCTTCGCGGCCTGATGGAGTCTCGCGACACGCAGCGCGGCGGCGAC
>VBEZ01000030.1 GCA_005882255.1 Chloroflexota bacterium
CCTGAATATCCCGCCTCGCGGCACCGCTGGCAGCAACTTCAGCACGGCGAGCACAGGCGCGTACCCGACCACATCGTGTCCCTCGCAGATACCACCCCCGGAGCTCAACCTTGCCTGGTACTACGGCGTCAACGCCACGAATCCGGATGTAACGGTCTGCTACTCACGCCCTGCCGGCGTACCGGTGAGTGACCCGCGGCGCGGCTACTACCTCGACGTCGAGACTTGGTACCACTTGCAGGTATTCATCCCGCTGCTCCAGCAATTTCTCCCCGACGACCCCGTTAAAGGTTCGCCATGGATCCGACTTCCGGGCCGCATCACGGTGGTCGTCAATTAAAATCGTCGTCAATTCGAGAAGAATTGGCTAGAGTCCGCTAAGCAGAGCACAGAGGAGAGGGAAGACAAAGTGCAGGACGGTTCACGCCGCCGCGCGCGGCTCATTCTCATCGTCGGTGTCGCGCTCGCCCTCGTAGCGGGCGTGGGCACGTTCGTATACGCCTCGGGGGCCAAGAGCGACCAGCCGGTCGCCGTGCCCACCGTGGCGGTGCTCGTCGCGGCACGCGAAATCCCGGCCAAGACGACGCTCACCCCAGCGGACGTCAAGCTGCAGGAGTTCAACCTCGACGCGAAGCCGGCCGCCGCGATGACCACGGCCGACCAGGCACTGGGCAAGATCACGATCCAGAGCATCAGCGTCGGCGAGCCGATCCTGCCGACGAAGTTCGCTGACCCGAAGAACCCGTCGTTCGTCGTCATCCCCGCCAGCTTCATCGGACCCGACGGCGCGCCGGCTCCGAACTCGCCGAACTACCGCGCGATGTCGATCACGGTCCCCGACCAGAACGCGGTCGGTGGCACGGTAGCCGTGGGCGATTCAGTCGACCTCATGTTCACGTTCCAGTTCGACCCAGCGTCGAAGCTACAGCGGCCGACGCCGCTCCAGAACGTCGACTTCAGCGCGAAGATCATCCTTGAGCGCCTGCCGATCCTCGCGCGCCTCGCCAGCGTTTACACGATCCGCGTCGACGCGCTTACCGCCGAGCGGATCGGGTACCTGCAGTCGGCCGGCGGCCAGCTCGCATTCCTCCTGCGCGCACCGAAGGACGAGCGTGCCAGTGGCTCGACCGGCGCCACGTTCGGAGACATCTACACGAACTTCCACATCAAGATCCCCGAGAAGATCACCCAGTAGGCGACTTAGCCGCGGGGCGCAGACCGCAAGCGCTCCCAGGCATCGCGTACATGAGCTTTCGTCGCGTCGCGGTCGCCGTCGTTCGAGATCACGACGTCGGCCGCGGCGCGGAATTCCTCCTCACTCGCCTGCCGCGCTAGACGTATCTCCGCTTCCGGCTGCGGCAGGCCGCGCGCACGCAGACGCTCGAGCAGCAGCGCACGCGGCGCGAGCACGATCCAGATCTCATCGCAGACATTCCGCAGGTCCGACTCGAGCAGCTTGATCGCCTCGACGACCATCACGTCGTTCTCGCGCAGCATCTTGCGCGCCTCGAGGATCCGCGCGATGACACGCGGGTGCATGATCCGCTCGAGTCGCGCGAGCTTCTTCGGATCGGCGAAGACCTCCGCCGCGAGCTTCGCGCGGTCGATCTCCTTGTCCTCGCCCAGCACGCCCGTGCCAAACGTCTGAACGATCGCGCTGTAACCGACCGTGCCGCGCGATTGCTCGTCGTGCACGATCGCGTCGGCGTCGATCACCTTTGCGCCGAGCTCGCGCAGCATGCTCGCGACCAGCGACTTGCCGGCACCGATCGGCCCGGTCAGCCCGATGACGCGCGCGCTCACTCCTTCTCGGCCTCGCTGACCTTCGCCCACTCCTCGTAGAGCTCGCGCAGCGACTTCTCGAGCGCCGCGTGCTCTTCGCCGATGCGCCTCGTCTCCAAGTAGTTGCCGCTCTGAGCGATCTGGGCGACCTTCTCCGTCAGCTGTTTGAGCTGCAGCTCCATCGCCGCGATCCGCGCTTCGAGCGCGCGCGTGCCGCTGACACGCCTTACTCCGGATGCTTTCGCATTGCGGCGCAGCGGCTCGGGCGGACGGGTCCTGCCGCGGCTCGGGACGCTCTGTTCGCCTCGCTCCATGCGCGGCGCCGAAACCCTCTCTTCGCGCGAAACCCCGTCCCTTCGGGCCGGGGACCCCTCGCGCGCGGGGGCCCTCGGCGCCGCGCCAGCACCGGTCTCTCGCGCTAGGTACTCGACGATCGGCGCGTCGCGGCCGGCGGCGCGCTCGCGCTGATAGGCGGTCCAGCCACCCTCAAAGCGACGGAGAAGGCCACCCGAGATCAGCCAGAGCTCTGTGGCGAGCTTGTCGATGAAATAGCGGTCATGGCTCACGAAGACCAGTGTTCCTTCATAGGCCGCCAACACTGCCTCTAGCTGCTCGCGCGCGGCCAAATCGAGGTGATTCGTCGGCTCGTCGAGGACAAGCAGATTCGCGTGACGCAGCGAGAGCCGCGCCAGCGCGAGACGGCTGCGCTCGCCACCTGAAAGCACCGACACTGCCCGGCCGACTTCGTCGCCGCGAAAAAGGAAGCGTGCGAGGATGTTCCGCGCTTCCTGATCGTCCATGGCACCGGCGGAGCGCATCGCCTCGAGCACCGTCTGGTCGCCGGTGAGCTCGGCCTGGGCCTGCTCGAGATACGCGACACGCGCGCCGGGCGCGGCGCTCACATAGCCATCGAGCGGACCGAGGTCGCCGACGAGCGTCCGCACCAAAGTCGTCTTTCCCGCGCCGTTCGGTCCCACTAGGGCCACGCGAGCGTCGCGAGCGACCCGTAGCGGCCCGGTGCGCATCACCGGATCGCCGTAACCGACCGCGAGCGCCGTCGTCTCGAGGACGGTTTCGCTGCCGAGGTCGGCGGCCTCGAGTCCCCAGCTGTGTCGCGTTGACTGCGTCGGAGCATCGATGCGCTCGACGCGTGCGAGCTTCTTCCCGCGGCCGCGCGCTTCCTTCGATCGCTGCCCAGCGCCGTAGCGCCGGATGAACTCCTCAGTTCGTGCGATGTCCTCCGCTTGTCGAGCATGTGCGCGCATCTGCGCGGTCTCGCGCTCGAGGCGCTGTCGCGCGTAGTGCGAATAGCCGCCGCGATACTCGACGACGGTCAGATCCTCGATCGACAGCGTGCGCGACGTGACCTTGTCGAGGAACCACCGGTCATGGGACGAGACCACAGCCGTTGCGCCTTGCTCGACGAGGAAGTTCTCCAGCCACTCCAGCGCCGCCACATCGAGGTGGTTCGTGGGTTCGTCGAGGAGCAAAACGTCGGGGTCATCGAGCAGCAAGCGCGCGAGCCCGAGACGGGTTCGCTCGCCACCCGAGAGCGTCGCGACCTCGCGATCGACGAGACCGCCGAGGCCGAGCCCGCCAAGGATCCGCCCGAGCGTCGCCTCGAAGTCGTACCCGCCCGCGTGCTCGAAGTGATGCTGCGCATCGGCATAGCGTTCGAGCGTCGCCGGATCGCCGCTCGCGATCTCGTTCTCGAGACCCCGCAGCTCGCGCTCGAGCTCACGGAGATGCGCGGCCGCGCCACGCGCGTGCTCGATGACCGTGCCCGTCGCATCCTCGAGGAGCTCCTGCCGCAGGAAACCGATCCGGGTGCCGCGCGCGAGCGCGACGGCGCCGCGGTCGGGCGCATCGAGACCGGCCGCGATGCGCAGCAGCGAGGTCTTTCCCGTCCCATTCGGGCCGACGAGGCCGACGCGGTCGCCCTGGCCGATCCGGAACGAGACGTCCTTCAGCACCTCACGCTCCCCGTACCACCGCGCGACGGCCTGGACCGACAGAACGCTCATCTGACTATCCTCGGCTGCTCGACCGCTTGGACCGCAGGAAATCCATAGCGCCTTAATGATGACGGCGCGGAGGCCGACCCTACTATCCGCCGCCAGTGAGCGCCCTCGCCTTCACCGAAACCTCGGTGCCGGTCCCAGAGCTGACGAACCCGCTGGGGTACGGCCCGGCCATCGCCCATGAAGGGCGAGACGTGTCGCGTGTGCTCTTCACGATCGAAACGCGCGCCGCCGTAGTAAGGCTCGCCTATCTCGAGACGACCACGCGACGCGTTTTCGTCGGTCCGCGGGTCCTTGGTGACCTTCGAGCTGCCTGTCTGAGTCGCGATGGTCAACACCTCTGGATCCTGTGCAGCTTCGGCCTCTACCGAGGGAACGCCGTGAACCTGACGCTCTCGCCGAGAATCAAAGTACCCAAGTACATGCACGACCTGGTGCCCTTTGCAGCGGGTACGGCGATCGCGATCTCCCAACCTCAGCGGACCCGAACGCCAGTCGTGCTCGAGTCGTCCGCTGAAAAGACCATCACGATCACCGCACCAACGCCCAATATCGGACTCGATTCAGGCGAAACATCGTGGCTGCTCTCGTTCTGGGCCGGCGAAGCGCGCGAGTTCGATCGCGTGATGAAGCCGACCGGGAAGCGACGTGGCCTCCCTCGAGGAGTGGGCGCCCGGCGGCGGGGCGGTGACGTCTACTTCGTAGCAGCGGTACGCAGGCAGCACCCTGGCGTTTCACCTGAGCACCCTGCGCCATGGGTGGTTCCGGAGGACGAGGTGTGTGTTTTCTCACTCGCCGAGTGGCGCATCCTCAGATCGCGTCGCATCGCAGCCCTGCACGGGACGATCGGAATCGACGCACGCGGCCGTGTCTTGCTCGCGGCTGGTGGCAAGCTCAC
>VBEZ01000176.1:0-28749 GCA_005882255.1 Chloroflexota bacterium
CCCGCAGCCCCGCGCCGACCGTGACCACCGCGTCGACGAAGCCGGCGTCGGTCATCGCCTCGACGTGCTCGCCGCGCCGGAAGGCCATCGCGTCGAACGTGAAGCGACCGACCGTGATCTTGCAGCGGAGGTGATCGGAGTCCGCGCCGACCTGCCGGATGCCGTAGACCTTCACGTTCCGCAGGAGCAGGTGCGGACGCGGGTTCCCCGCTCCGCAGGGCTCGAGCGACGCGAGCTCGAGCGCGAGACGCGAGGTGAGCGCGTCGGGCTCGATCTCGGCATCGACGCGTAGCGACGGTATCGGACGCACGCCACCGAGCCGGCGTCGTACGACCTCGTCGAGGCGGTCCGTGAACGCCGGGATGTTCTCGCGCGCGATCGAGAAGCCCGCGGCCATCGCGTGACCGCCGTGTTTGATCAGCAGGTCGTCGCACTCATCGAGCGCCTCGGCGATGTGCACCGCCGAGATCGAACGGCACGAGCCCTTGCCCTCCTCGCCGTCGATGGCGATGACGACCGCGGGACGGCCGTAGTCCTCCACCAGGCGCGAGGCCCCGAGCCCGACGATCCCCGCGGGCCAGGCGGCATCCGCGACGACCGTCGCCCACGCCTCGGGCCGCTCCTCCGCACGCTCGCGCGCGCCCCTCACGACCTGACGCGTGAGCTCCTGGCGCTCGGAATTCTTCTTCTCGAGGCTCTCGGCAAGGATCTTCGCCTCGTCGACGTCCTCGGTGAGCAGCAGGCGCAGCGCCTCCTCGGCGTCGGCGATGCGGCCGGCGGCGTTCAGGCGCGGACCGAGCACATACCCGATGTCCGAGGCGTTCACGTGTCCGAGCTTCAGACCGGAGCGTTCGACCAGCGAGCGCATCCCGGTGATCGGCGAGCGGTTGAGCGTTTCGAGCCCCGCGCGGACCAGCGCGCGATTCGCCGCGCGCAGCGGGACGACGTCGGCGACCGTGGCGAGCGACACGAGCTGCATCAGCTCGTCGCGGCGCAGCGCGAAGCCGAGCTCTCCGAGCAGCCGGCGGGCAAGCATGAGCGCGACACCGGCGCCGGCGAGCTCTTTGTCGAGCGACGCGTCACCCGGGCGGCGCGGATTCACGACCGCGAACGCGTCGGGAAGCTCCGCCGGCGGGTGGTGGTGGTCGGTGATGATCAGATCGACGCCCAGCGACCGCGCCAGGTCCGCCTCGCGCACCGCGGTGACGCCGCAGTCCACCGACACGATGACCCGCGCGCCGTCGGCCGCCAGCTTGCGGAGCGCCTCCTCGTTCAGCCCGTACCCCTCCTCGTACCGGTTCGGGATGTACGCCGACACCGCGACGCCGAGCTGCCGGAAGGCGCGCACGAGGATCGCCGCGCCCGCGATGCCGTCGACGTCGTAATCCCCGTAGACGACGATGCGCTCGCGAGCCGCGAGCGCGCGACGGAGGCGCTCGACCGCGCGGTCCAGATCGAGCATCGGCGGCCCATCCTCGACCGCCCGCGCCGCGATGAAGTCGGCCATTTCACTGGTCTCGATGCCGCGAGCCGCCAGGACGCGCGCGACCAGCGGCGGTATGCCGTCGGGGGCGAGCAGGTCCAGGGCGTTCGGCAGGATCCAGCGGCGGAGCGCGGTGAGGCTCATCTACGCCCAAGTTTCTCATGCCGTCCTCGTACGATGAGGTCGTCGTGCGCCCGATCGTGCTCATTCCCGCCGTGCTGTTCGTGGCGTCGGCGTGCGCCCCGGCCACGTCGACGGCCGGCCCAGCGGCGACCACCGGGGCGTCGGCCGCCCCCACGAGCTCCGCTCCGGCGGACGGCGCCCTCGGCCTCGCGGTGCGGCCCGTCGGCGCCAAGGGAGGCGTCGCCCGTCACTGGTACACGGTCCCCGACGGGCTCTTCCATGAGGACGCGCGGGTGGCGGTGACCATCCCGAAGGTCGATGCGGCGCCCGGGCGCCCGCGGGCGCGGCTCCGATCGACCGGGCGCACGGTCGACCTGACCCTGGATGGCGCGGCGCAATGGACGGGCGCGCTGCCGCTCGATGGTGCCGCTCCGGGCGCGCAAGCCGTCGAGTTCCTGGTGCGGCTGCGCGACGGGACCGACGCGGTGATCGACACGACGACGTTCATGCTGTCCACGCCCGAGTACGTCGTGTGGACGCTCGACTTCGAAGGCGACGCCGCCGGTGACGCCGAGATGGCGAACACCGCGGCGATCGCGGACGGGCTCGGCGTGCCGATGACGCTGATGTGGAACCCGCGCGTGTGGACCACGACGCAGGTCAGCGGCGCGCGCGCCGACGCGATGCTCGCCTGGACCAAGGATCGGCTGGCGAAGGGTGACGAGGTCGCGCTTCACGTCCATATGTGGACCGACTTCGTTCGCGCCGCGGGTCTCGTCCCGCGCACCGCGCCGAACTGGGGCGGCCGCAGCGATGGGTACGACGTCCCGCTCACCGCGTACGACGAAGCGGAGACGCGGACGCTCGTGGAGTTCTCGCTGCGACTCATGGCCGAGCACGGACTGCCGAAGCCGAGCTCATTCCGTGGCGGCGGCCTCTTCGCGAACGCGGCGAACCTTCGTGCGGTCGCGGCGCTCGGCTTCAGCGCGGACTGCAGCGCCACACCCGCCGGGCCCTTCGGGCGCCTGCAGCTGCCGTGGACGCTGGCGCCGGATGCCCAGCCGTACTACCCGGCGCGCGACGATGCGAACGCCGCCGGCGACCTTCCGCTCCTCGAGGCGCCGACCATCGCGGGCAACACCTACGGCCAGAGCGCTTCGTCGATCGCCGCGGTCGCGCAGGCGGATCTGCGCATGATCGCGCCGCCGGGCCAGCCCGAGATTCGGAAACGAGCGCTCACGGTGGTCAGCCACCCGGGGACGATCGACGCCACCGAGCGCGCCGCGATCGAGGCCCTGTTCCGCTCCTTCGAGCCCTATCGCTACGACCGCGACGCCGGACCGCTTCGCTTCATCACCCTCGCGCAGCTCGCGAAGGCGTATTCCCGCTAGCCCCCCGGGATCGGTGCCGGCGGGGGCTGGCCCGGGAGATCCGATGCAGCGACGGGAACCGCCACTACTTCCGGCGGCAGCTCTTCCTTCTTCATGAGGTCCGACATCTTGGGCAGGTTCACCGGGCGGCGCACGAATTCCTTCGCCATCTCCGGGTTCGACAGGTCTGCGGCCTCGAAGATCTCGTCCAGCTCCGGTCCGATGAGCTCGCCACGCTGGAGGAGCTGTCCGGCGATCGCGTGGACCGCGTACTCCTTCTCGTGGATGAGCCGCTTCGTCTCCTCGTAGAGGCCCTCGAGCAGCTTGTCGGCGAGGGAAAGCACCTGGGGCGGTGCGCCCATCGCGTTCGGCGGGAACGCGAGAAGCGTGGAGCCCATGCCCCACGTCCCGACGTAGGCGATGGCGCGGTTCGTCGCGTTGCGCAGGTCGGACGACGCGTTCGCCGTCTTCGTCTTCAGGATGATCTCTTCGACGGCCCTGGAGCCGAGCGACACCATGATGTCGTTCTCGATCTCCTCGGCATGGAGCTGATGGCGCTCCAGCTTCGGTGTCGGCATGACGACGCCGTACGCGTCGCCCATGCGGATGATCGACGCCTTCTGGATGCGGTCGTCCTTGTTGAGGTAATGCGAGGCGATCGCGTGACCGGCCTCGTGGTACGCGATGGTACGGCGGTCATGCGTCGACATGCTGAGGATCGGCTGCTTGATGCCGAGCAGGCGCGCATCGCGCGCGGTGAGCCAGTCCTTGTACGTCAGGTACTCGCGCCCGGCATCGTGGGCGACGATGAGCGCCTCGTTTATCACGGTCTTCAGATCGATCGGCGTCCAGCCGATCGAGTCCGCGACCATGAGGTCGACCGGGATCTCCGGGTCATGCGCCTTGAGGCGCAGGTAGTGCTGGAGGATGTCCTTGCGGCCCTCACCGTCCGGCTCGTAGACCATGAGCTTGCGGTCCAGGCGACCGGCGCGCACGAGAGCCGGGTCCAGCACGTCGGGCCGGTTGGTGGCGCCGATGACGAAGACGACGGGCTTCGGCGGAACCGGGCCGCGGATGAGTCCGAGCCAACGCGCGACCTTGTACTTCATGCGATCTTCGACGTGCTTACCCAGTGAGTCCATCTGATTGAGCATCGTGTTGAGCGCCAGGCTGCGGCCGCCCATCATGCCCATCGGCCCCATCATCGCCTGCTGCTGGCCGCCGCCCATACCACCGCGTGACAGTCCGATCGAATCGAGCTCGTCCAAGAACAGGATGCAGCAGCCCGGTTGGCCAGGTGCCGCGAACTTCCGTGCGAGGCCCCGGGCCTTTCGGAAGAGGGAGATGACCATGAAAACGTCCATGCCCATGAACATGCCCGTGATGCTCGACGCGTCCACGTAGATGAACGGCAGGTTCGCCTCGGCCGCCATGACGCCCGCGAGGAACGTCTTGCCGGTACCGGGCGGACCGGCGAGGAGCATGCCCTGTGGCATCTCGCCGCCGCGCTCCTGGAACGTCTTCACGCCCTTCAGGATCCGGACGAGGCTCTTCGCATGATCGAGCAGGTCGGGCTGGCCGCGGTAGTTCTCGAACGACAGCCCGATCTGCGGCTTGTCCGGCGTGACGGTGTACGTGCGCGGGCGCGACATGAACCACATCAGCGCGCCGAACTGCACGATCATCATGAACGAGTAGAAGAGCAGCAGGACGAGCAGCTGGGGCGCCTGCCCGATCATGTCGAGGATCCCCTGGAAGATGCCTCTGATGCCGTAGAGCCCGATCGCCCCACCGACGACGATGAACAGGATCAGCAGGCGCTTCTTGTTGTGATCGAGCACATACGCCGTGGTGCCGAGTGCCGACTGCATGCTCGCCATCTAGTTCACCCCAACGATCTGGTCGCCGGTCAGGCGGAGGACGAACCCGCGGACGATGTCCGTACCATCGCTGGTACGGCCACCCGCGACGTAGGCGGCGAGAACGCGACCATTCTTCTCCACCGCACCCACGAACTTGATACTCCGAATGTCGAGCAACGGATCGATCGCCGTCTGAAGCTGCTGCAGGACCGTCATGTCCAGCTGGTCGGACAGCGCCTTCGGGTCGTCGTTTTCCAGCGCGCGCGCGACGTCCGCGGCAGCTGCCGGCTCTGCGACCTTCGGCAAGCTCGCATAGGGATTCGCGTCGACGCCCTTGTCGGTGATGGCATACGCGGCGACACCCACGACGAGGCCGCCGAGGAACGTCGCGAGGATCACGGCGGCGCGAGCGCTACTCACCGGAGCTCCGCTCCCCAGCGCGGCCGGGCTACTCAACGCGCTGCACCCTGCCGCCGATGAGCGTCAGCGAGAAAGGCAGGAACTGGTACTGCCCGCCGCTGGCCTGGATCTCGACCGCGTAGATCTGGACGCTGACGCGGCCGGAAGAGGCCCCACCGAGATAGGTGACCGTCAGTGGCTTCACGTCCTGGGGCTGCTGCGACACGTTCTGCTGCTGGAGCGCGCGCGACACCACGTCGCCCGAGGGACCGAGTTGCGAGAGGCTCTCGGACTGGCGTTGGAGCAGCGCGAGCATGTATTTGTGCGCCGCGTTCGACTCGCCGCTGTTCCCGAGGATCCCCGAGTCGGCAACGAATGTCGTGGTGAAGGCCGTGCCGACGTACCCCACCAGCCCGCCGAGCAGCAACATCATCGTCGCCGTACGCACGAGAGGCGGGAGCCGGTTCAGCCCGAACATCTAGGAAAGTGTATTCCGGCAGCCTTCACTGCCCTCGTCTGCTTGGCGTGTGCGCGTTACGCGGGCGCGGGTGCGGCGCGATGGCGAAGGCGGTCCTCCACCTCCTGCCAGAGCGAGATGATCTGGCTGGCGTTGAAGATCGACGAATACGTCCCGGATACGATGCCTACCAGGAGCGCCAGGGCGAAGTTTCGCATCGAGAATCCGCCGAACAGGTACAGCGCCAAGAGCGTGAGGACGACCGTCAACGACGTGATCACCGACCGCGCGAGCGTCTGCATGATCGAGAAGTTGATCACCGGGTTCAGCGCCTCGCCGGGGTTCAGCCGCAGATTCTCGCGGATGCGGTCGAACACGACGATCGTGTCGTGCACCGAGAATCCGATGATCGTCAACACGGCCGTGACGAAGAGGCTGTCGATCTCGACGTTGAAGAAAAACCCGAGGGCCGCGAAGAACCCGAGCACGACCGCGGCGTCGTGAAGCAGCGAGATGATCGCGGCGATGCCATAGCGGAACGCCCCCCAGCCGAAGTTCCGGAAGGCGTAGGCGATGAGGAGGACGATGAGCACCGACGCGAGTGCGATGGACCGCACCGCGTTGTCGATGAGCTCGCCGCTGAACGACGGACTCACGGTGGAGGGATTGACCTCAACGTTCGCGCCGAACTTCGCCTTCAGCGCATTCTCGGCGGCCACCAGCTCATCAGGCTTCATCTCGAAGGTGCGGATCTCGATCCGACCGCCCTCGGCGGCTTGCACGATGGCCTCGCGCCGCCCGAGGTCGTTCATCACGGCGGTGACCTCGGCGAGTGTCGGTGGCGTGTCGAACCGCACATCGAGAAGCGTGCCGCCCTTGAACTCGATGCCGGGCTTCAGACCGCCGAGCAGCAGGAAGATCAGGCCGGGAATGATGAGCAGGCCGGAGAACGCGAAGTACCACCACTTGCGCTCGACGAACCTCACCATCAGACGGCCGCCACCGGCGCGCCCGCGACGCGCGAGTCAGGCGCCTTCTCCTCGACGCCGTAGAGGCGCCGGCGGCGGAGCGAGCTCGCCTCGATCGCGGCGTGGAGCAGCATCTGCGTCACGATGACCGCGGTGAAGAACGACACGCCGACGCCGATCGCCAGCGTCAACGCGAATCCCTTCACCGTTCCGGTCCCGAACCAGAAGAGGATGCCGGCGGTCATGATCGTGGCCAGGTTCGAGTAGAGGATCGACGGGAACGCGCGGCGCCGTCCTTCCTCGACCGCCGCGCGCAGGGACTTGCCCGCGCGTAGCTCTTCCTTGAGGCGCTCGAAGGTGAGGACGTTCGCATCGACCGCCATGCCGATCGACAGGATGAAGCCCGCGATGCCGGCGAGCGTCAGCGTCACCGGAACGAGACGGAACAGCGCATACGTGAGCGCGGTGTAATAGAGGAGGGCAAGGACCGCGATCGCACCGGGCAGGCGGTAGTACGCGATCATGAAGAACGCGACGAGCAGCAGGCCGATCGCGCCCGCCACGAGACTCCGGTTCACGGAGTCGCGGCCGAGAGTCGGTTCCACGCGCGACGACTGGATGACCTCGAGCGGGACCGGCAGCGAGCCCGACTTCAGCTGGATCGCGAGCTCGTTCGCGCTCTTCGTCGTGAAGTTCCCCTCGATGATCCCGGTGCCGCTGGTGAACACGGTCTGGATCACCGGCGCGGACACTTCCTTGCCGTCGAGGGTGATCTGGACCGGCTGGTTCAGGTAATCCTTCGAGATCTGCACCCAGCGGTCGCTCGCGGCGCCCTTGAATTCGAAGTGGACGACCGGCTTCGTGCCGTTCTGGAACGTGACGTATACGCCGTTGGGGTTGAGGTCCGCGCCGGTCAGCGGCGGCTCGAGTGATTTGTACTTCCCGGCGTTGGCGGCCCTGGATCACGGGCTCGGACACGCCGAGTGAGTTGATGCGGTTCTCGATGACGCGGATCGCCTGAGTCTGGAGCTCGCTCTGTGTCGCGGTCGAGCCGGGCGGCAGCTTCTCGTATTGCAGACGAAGGATGAGCTGCGTGCCACCCTGGAGGTCGAGGCCGAGATGTGTCTTCAGCTCCTGATTGATCTGGAAGTCCCCGATCTTCACGCAGACGCCCGGACAGTTGAAGGGGAACGAGAACTGGTGCTTCGGAATGTCCACGAACACCGCCAGCACGGCCACGAGCGCGACCAGCCACGACGTCAGACGCATCTGTTTTGAGCTATTCCTCCGGGCGTGAAAAGAGCGCCACTCGGGCGCTCAACGTCACCAGTATAGGTGACGGAGCTCTCCATCGGTGCCTCACGTCGCCGGTTTTTCCCGCGAGGCCGCGAGGCGCTCGCGCGCTTCGCGCATCTCACGGTCGAACGCGGACTCGTTCGGATCGCTCGGTGTCGTCGCCGGGACTGCCGGCGGCGCCACCGCTGCGGGCGCGCTCGCCGGCTTCTCGAGGTACTTGTCGGCGTTCAGGAACTCGGCGCGGAATTCATCCGACGTGCGGCGGAGCTCGCCCACGACGCGGCCGACGTCGCGCGCCATACGCGGTAGCCGCTCCGGCCCGAGCACCAGCAGCGCGACGATGAGGACGAGCACGAGCTCTTCCGGACCGACACCGAACATCAGCGGTGCTCCACGGCGGCGGCACGCGCCGCGTTCGCCTGGTCGCGCAGCGCGCGAGCCGCGGACGCGGCCGCGGTCTCGAAGTCCGCGCCGGAGGAGGCATACGTGATCGAACGCGAGGCCGAGGGCAGCACGCCGCCGCCGCGGGCATCGAGCGCCGCGCGGATCGCGGTCGCGACATCGCCACCCTGACTGCCGACACCGGGCATGAGGAACAGGCGATCGGGCGCGAGCTCGCGTATGCGACGCGCCTCTTCGGGATACGTCGCGCCGACGACGAACCCGCACGCGTCCGCCGCGAACGACGCGACGCTGCGCTCCACGACATGCTCGTAGAGCGGCCGATTCTCGACGACGAGATCCTGGACGTCGCCCGCGCCCGGATTGCTGGTGCGCGCGAGCACCAGCGCGTAACGGCCCTCGAGACAGAACGGCGCGATGCTGTCCATGCCGAGGTAGGGCGCGACGGTGACCGCATCGGCGTGGAACGAGTCGAAGAGCGCGTCGGCGTACGCGGCGGAGGTGTTCGGCACATCGCCGCGCTTCGCATCGAGCACGACCGGGATATCGCCCGGGATGGCCTGGAGTGTCAGCGCGAGGACGTCGAAGGCCGCGCTCCCGTAACGCTCGTAGAACGCGAGATTCGGTTTGTACGCGCAGGCGTAATCGGACGTGGCGCGGATCACCCTCCGAAGGAAGCGCAGCGCGGCCTGTGGACCGGAGCCGAGCATCTCGGGGATGAGATCGGGTTCAGGGTCGAGCCCGACACAGACGATGCTGTCCCGCGCTCGCGACGACTCCGCGAGCTTGGTAAGGAAGGACACGTTGCGACCTATCATACGGAGGCTTCCAGCTATTGAAGGAGGGGACCCCATGCGACGCACGCTCCGCGGTCCGCTCGGGTGGGCGCTGGCCGCGGGCCTGGTGATCGCCGCCTGTGGCGGGACCGCAACGCCACCGACGGCGACCGAGGCCGCGAAGGCCAGCACCGGACCACGCATCGGCTCATTCGACCGACCCGTGGTCCTCGCATTCACGCCGTCTCAGGAGGCGGCCACCATCGCGACCAATGGCGCGGCCATCAAGGCCGCTCTCGAGCGCGCGACCGGCCTGGCGTGGAAGGTGACCGTGATGAGCAGCTACGCCGCGCAGGTCGAGGGCATGTGCTCGGGTCAGATCGACGTCGGCTTCTTCGCACCGCTGCAGATGACGCCGCTCCTCGATCGCGGCTGTGGCTCGCCGGTCCTCGGCGCGCTCCGCAACGAGACCAAGCTCGACGGCTCGGTCGTCCTGAGCCCTACGTACCAGTCGCAGATCCTCGTGCGTGCTGACAGCGGCATCACCGACCTGAACGGGCTCAAGGGCAAGAAGTTCGCGTTCGTCGACACGCTGTCGGCGTCGGGCTACGTGTACCCGACCCTGACGATCAAGAACAAGACCGGTCAGGATCCCAAGACGTTCTTCGCGCCCAACGGCATCATCTTCGCCGGCGGCCACCCGCAGGCGGCGCTCGCCGTCTATCAGGGCAACGTCGACGGCGCCGCGACGTTCATCGACGTCCGCGACCAGCTCGTCGCGGCGAACCCCGATATCAAGACGAAGACCAAGGTCATCGACACCGCCGGCCCGATCCCGAACGACGGGGTCGCCCTCCAGAAGGACTTCCCGGCGGACCTGGGCAAGACCGTGAAGCAGGCGCTCATCGACTACAGCAAGACCGATGACGGCAAGGCGAAGTTCCTGGCGCTGTTCTCGTGGAACGGCATGCAGGAGATCGACGCCAAGTTCTACGACCCCATGAGGGACGCGGCGAAGCTCGCCGGCGTGGATGTCGCGACTCTGGCGAAGGCCACACCGCGACCCGCGGCGACCGTCGCGCCGTCGCCGAGCAAGAGTCCGTAGGCACACGTATCGCGTGATCGAACGAAGGCCGCCGGGACACCGGCGGCCTTCGTTCTTTCCCTAGACTGCCGCGGATGCCGCCGATCGTTTTGATCAAAGATCTCGTGAAGACCTATCCGAGTGGCACGCGCGCACTCGATGGCATCTCGCTCGACATCCAGCGCGGCGAGTTCGTGGTGCTCATCGGACTTTCAGGTTCGGGAAAATCGACCCTGCTGCGCTGCATCAATCGTCTCGTCGACCCAACGTCGGGGACGATCCTGTTCGACGGCATCGACGTGACCAAGGCCGATCGCGCGGCCATCCGCCGCGTGCGACGGCGCATCGGGATGATCTTCCAGCAGTTCAACCTCGTGAGACGGACCTCGGTCTTCAGCAACGTCCTCTCGGGCCGCCTCGGTTATCGCTCCACCTGGCGAACGATCGCATCCCGTCCGTCGTCGTCGGACGTCGCCGCGGCGTTCGAGAATCTCGGCCGCGTCGGCATCGCCGACCGTGCGTTCAGCCGCGCCGACGCGCTCTCGGGCGGGCAGCAACAGCGCGTCGGGATCGCACGCGCGCTCATGCAGAAGCCGGAGCTGATGCTCGCGGACGAGCCGGCCTGTCACTGGCGCGCCGCTACGGCACGCGCGTGGTCGCCTTGAAGGCGGGCCAGGTCGCGTTCGACGGCAAGCCGGCGGAGATCGACGAGCGCCGCTTCAAGGAGATCTACGGCGAAGACGCGGAGGAGGTCGAGATCGGTCCCGATCGCCCACAGCCGCAGCCGCTGGCTGCGGATGGCGCGGTACAGATGGATCCAAGCCGCTGATGGCCGAGTACTTCACGGCGCGCGGCCTGCCGGTACCGCTCGAGCTGCGCCGCAATCCACTTACCGACTGGCGAAGGCTCACCGTGATCGCGCTCGTACTTCTCGTCCTCTACATCGGCCTGAAGATCACCAACATCGACACCGGACGCGCGAACCCGGAATACGTCATCAACAGGATCGCGCTGCTCTTCAAGTGGGACTTCTCGATCATGACGCCGCGCGACGAGTTCGAGACGTATATGGACACGGCCTGGTGGAAGATGATCGAGACGATCTTCCTTGGCATCATGGCGACCGCCTTCTCATTCGTCGTGGCCCTGCCGCTGTCCTTCCTCGGGGCGCGCAACATCATGACCGGGAATCCGATCACCGCGGCGATCTACGCGGTGGTGCGCGTGATGTTCACGATCCTGCGATCGATCGACGTGCTCATCGTCGTGATCGTTCTGCTCGCGATCTTCGGGCCGGGCAACGCGGCCGGCGTTTTCGGTCTCGCCTTCCACAACATCGGCGTCATGGGCAAGCTGTACTCCGAGGCGATCGAGGGTATCGACGCCGGGCCACTCGAAGCGATCACCGCGACCGGCGCGAATCGGTTGCAGGTCATCTGGGCCGCGGTCCTCCCGCAGATCACGAACCCGTTCATCTCGTTCACGATCTACCGCCTCGATGCGAACGTCCGGCTGGCGCCCGTTCTGGGTCTGGTGGGGGGCGGTGGCATCGGCCTCGACCTCTTCCAGTCGATCAACCTGTCGCAGTACGGCGCGGCCGGCCTCATCATTTTCATGATCGTCGTCACGGTCGCGACGATGGACTTCGTCTCCGCGCAGATCCGCAAGCGCCTCGTCTAGCTCAACGCCCCCAAGCAGGGCGGCTGTCCCCGTCGATGCCTTCGCCGCGGGTGAGCTTCACCGCCGTGCGCGACGAGCCGCCGGTGAGCGCATCCGCCACATCCATCGCGTAGAGATCGATGAGCCCGCCGCTCTCGCGAAGGAACGCGATCTGCGCGCCGTCCGGTGAGAACACGCCGTTCCAGCTCTTCCCGTCGCTCGTCAGCGCGACGTCCTGACCGGTCTTCACCTCGACCGCGTGCACGTCGTTGCGGCCGTCGTGGCGCAGCGTGTAGGTGATCCACGCGCCGTCGGGCGAATATGACGGTCGGTACGACTCGCCGGTCGTGCCCTTGATCGCGAGCGGCGCCGCCGCGCGACCGTCGGACGGCACGAGGAGGATGCGCGGCTCACCGAGGGTGTAGGACGTGACCGCGATCATCTTTCCGTCGGGCGACCACGCCGCGTCGGCGAGGTTCGAGCCCTGCGACAGCAGCGACGCGCGCTTGCCCGTCTGCGCGTCGAAGATCTCGAGATCCGAGGCGCCGTCGACGGCGTCGGTCGTGACCGCGAACTGCTTCCCGTCGGGCGACAGCGCCGGCCCGGTGAACCACGCGACCGAATGGAAGCCGCTCGGCGCGGAGACGAGGAGACCGGTGAGCAGGATCGACTCCGCACCGCCACTCGGGTCCTTCTTCACGATGTCGGTGTAGCGAAGGATCGCGGGCGTGACCTGGCCGTCGACGTCGCGCTTCCCGTTGATCGCTTCGGCGCGCACAAACAGCAGCGTGCGTCCGTCACCCGACAGGTTCGGCTGGATCGAACGCGCGTCGGAGGTCACGCTCACGTACCTGCCGTCGCGCAGCATGTACACGTCGCCACGCAGCGCGAAGGCGATCGTTCCCGAGATCTGCGGCGCGGGCACCGCGCTCACCGGCTTCGTCGGGGTCGGGGTCGGGGTGCCGGCCGGAAGGAAGACGAGCGGAGCCGCGCGCGAACCGAGGACGCCGTAGCCGATCACCAGGGCGATCGCGATCGCGCCGAACACGAGCCCGCGCGCGTACCGTCTCACGACAGGCTCGCCGCGATCCGCTCGATCTCCGCGCCGACGTCCGGTCCGTTCCGCAGCTCGACGAAGTGCGCGGGTGCCTCGAACCCGCGCTGGCGCATCTTCTCGTAGACGCCCACGTCGGCGTCCGAATGATCGCCGGCGGACCGGGCGACAGCCCGCGTCGCGAGGCGAGCGCGCGCCTCCGCGTCGTCCGCGACGACCAGGACGTGGAGCAGCGGGACCCCGCGACGGCTCGCGACGCTCTCCAGCGGAGCGCGATAGCGCGCGATGAGGTTCGTCGCGTCGAGCACGACGACATGCCCCTCCACCAACAGCTCATCCACCAGCGTCTCCACCAGTGTGAAGACCGCACGATTCTCCTCGGCGGCGTACGACGGCGCGATGAAGAGCCGGCTGCGCAGGTGGTCGGTCGCCACGTGTGCCCCGCCGACCTTGGCGACGAGAAGGCGCGCGCAGTGTGTCTTCCCGACTCCCGGAAAACCCATGAGCATGACGAGCGCCGGGTGACCGTTCGGCCGGTCAGGCACGCCGATCTCAGTACGCAGCTGCGCGACGAGCGCGCCGCTGTGCTCGGTCAGCGCGCGCGTTTGCGCGACCGTCGGGTCACGCGAGCCCCGCGGCGGTCGCATCTGTCGCCTCACGCCGCGAAACCCAGCTCGCGGAGCGCGTCGCGCGCCGCCGCGGCCTCGTCCCAGGGTCGCTTCTCCTCGCCGACGATGATCGAACCTTCGTGCCCCTTGCCGGCGAGGAGCACCGTGTCGCCGGCCTGCGCGCGCCGCATCGCGTCGCGCACCGCCTCGCGACGATCGTCGATGACCGCATAGTCCTTCCCACGCGCCTTCCCCGCACCGGTGGCACCCGCTTCGATCTCCGCGAGGATGCCCGCCGGGTCTTCGAGGCGCGGGTCCTCCTGCGTGATCACGAAGAAGTCCGCGTGCTTCGCGGCGACCTCGGCGAGCCGCGGGCGCTTTGCGCGGTCCCGCTCGCCGGCGCTGCCGAATACCGCGATCAGCCGGCCCTTCGTGAGCGGGCGCAGCAGGCCCAGCACCTTGTCCAGCGACTCCGGCGTGTGCGCGTAGTCGACGATCACGCTGAACGGCTGCCCGCAATCGACGCGCTCCATGCGGCCGCGCACCGACTTCGCGCGCTGGAGCGCATCGCGCGCCTTCGCGAGCGGCACGCCGGCCGCGAGGCCCGCGGCGATCGCCGCGAGCGCGTTGTGCACGTTGAAGCGGCCGACGAGCGGCAGCGCGATCTCGACCGTCTCACCGCGCGCCTCGACCCGCACTCGCGAACCGCTCGCGTCGGCCGAGAGCACGGTGCCCTGAACATCCGCATGCGCGTCGATGCCGTACGTGATCACGCGCGCGCCACCCGCGCGATCGACGAGGTACTGCCAGTGCGGATCGTCAGCGTTGAGTACGGCGGTCTTCGGCACGCCCTTCTCGGCACCCTGGCCGAGCATCTCGAACAGGATCCCCTTCGCCTCGAGATAGCTCTGCAGGGTGCCGTGGAAATCAAGATGCTCCGGCGAGAGGTTGGTGAAGACCGCGATGTCCACCTCGCAGCCGCGCAGCTTCCGCAGCGCGAGCGCATGCGAGGTCGCCTCGAGCACGCCCCACGTTCCGCCGGCGACGAGGAGCTCGGCGAAGAACTCCTGGATCTCGACCGCCTCCTGTGTGCTCTGCCGCGTGTCGTTCGCCCACACGTGGTCGGCCACTTTGAAGTCCACCGTCGTCGCGAACCCGGTGCGCTCGCCTCCGGCCTCGAGGACGTCCGAGACGAGATGCACCGTCGTGGTCTTGCCGTCGGTGCCGGTGACGGCGACGAGCTTCAGCTTGCGCGTCGGGTGCTCGAACACTTCGGCCGCGAGATCGGCGAGCGCGGCGCGGCTGTCCGCCACGAGAGCGACCGGCACCTTCGTGCGGATCCTGCGCTGCGCGACGACGGCGACGGCGCCCTGCTTCACCGCGTCGGCCACGAACTCGTGCCCGTCACGATGGAAACCCTCGACCGCGACGAAGAGCGAACCCGGCGCGGCCCTCCGCGAGTCGTACGCGACGGCGCGCACGTCGAGCTCCGCGGCGCCCGCGGGCACCGGGATCTTCGCGCTCTCGAGCAGCGGTCCGAGCTTCACGGCGTCCTAGCCGCGCAGGCGCCCGGCGAGCCGCAGGGCGGCCGTGTACGCGGGCTCGGCCAGCAGGTAGGCGCGGTACGCAAGCGACCGCGGCGCCGCATCGTGCGCGCCGACCCAGCGTCGGAGCGTCCCGCCGAAGCCACGCTTGAAGAGATACGGCCCGTACATCGGATCGTCCTTTCGCTCGACATCGGTCGGTATGCCGCCAAGGTCGAAGCGCTTCGCGCCCTCCCGCTTCGCTCCGATGATGCACTCCCACAGCAGCGCGTACGCGGCGTGGCTCTTCCGCGCCGCGTCGTTCGTCGCGCCCGTCTGGTAGACGGTCCGTTCGCCGCAGCGCCAGGTCATCGCGCCCGCGACCGGAGCGTCGTCGACGTACGCGAGACGCAGGGTCGCGAGGCGCGCGTCGATGAGCGCGCGCCAGACCGCCTGGTAGTACTCCGGAGCGCGGGTGATGAAGTCGGCGCGCCGCCCGGTGAGCGAGTACAGCTCGTAGAAGGCGCGGAGCCCTGTGTCGTCGCTCACCTCGCGCACCGAGACGCCTCGTTTCGGACCCTGTTTCACGCTCCAGCGCGTGTCCTTGTCCAGCGCGGCCAGGAGTGCGTCCTCGTCCGGAGCGAGGTCGAGCTCGAGCGTTGCGAGGACCGGCTGGATGTCCTGCGCGGAGCGCACGAATCCGGACGCACGCAGCGGCTCGGCCGCGAACGAGGTCTCGAGCTCGGGATCGACCTTGAGGAACACCGCCCGCCGTTCGCGTGCAAGCTCTGCGAGGCGCGTCAGCGCGCGAAGCAGACCGGCGCTGTCGCCCGGGCCGACGATCGGACCACGCGGCACGTACGCGATGCGCTGGCCCCCCAGCGCGTCCTTCCAGAGCACGAGCGCGACGGGCAGTGGATCACCGATCCGTACGTACTCGGCTCGCCATCCCTGGCGTTCGCGCACCGCGGCCCACGCCGACGACTGCAGCACGTGACCCCACGGTGAGCGGGCGGCCGCGTCGTCCCAGCCGCGCGGCGCCTCCATCAGGCCGCCGAGCGCGCGAGACGCCGACGCGCGCCGAGCTGCCACAGCGGATAGAGCATCCGGCGCACCGGAGTCTCGAGCGCGCCGATCCACGCGACGACATCGCCGCCGTAGCCGAGCTTGAAGTTCTCCACCCCGGCGAGTGGATCGTCCGCGCCTTCGGCGAGGCCGTACATGTCGTACCGGCGGACGCCGAGCTGACGCATCCGGAGCATCGCTCGCCATTTGAGCAGATAGAAGGGACGAGCCTCGGCGTGCGCTCCGCTCCAGCCGCCGTACAGCTCCCAGGCGCGGTCGGCCATCCGCACCAGGAGCATCGCGCCGGCGTCGTCGTCGCCCAGGCGCGCGATCATCAGTAGCGCGCGGTCGCCGAAGGCCGCGAGCAGCCGCTCGTAGTACTCGCGCGAACGGATCGCGAACCGGTCGCGCGTCGCGACGGCGCGCAGCACCTTCATGAACCGGTCGAGATCACGCGTCTCTTCGGTCACGACGCCCGCGCGCTCCGCCTTGTGGATGTACTGCCGCGTCTTCTTCTTCATCGCGCCGAGGAGCTCCTCGTCACCTTTCGACAGGTCCATGAGCAGCGTGCGCCGTGGCTGCACGAACACCGGCGAAGCATGCACGCCGACGCGCGCGAGACCCGCGCGCACCGCGGCGTCGTCGGGCACTTCCGGATCGCACAGGAGGCTCGCGCAGCGCTCGTGCCGGAGGGCGTCGCGAAGAGCCGCGATCGCGTCCGCGAGACGTTCCGGCGCGACGAGCGGTCCGCGTGGGGCGTACGCGACGGAAATGCCGAGCGGCAGCGACCTCAGCAACACCTGCGCCACGCCGCCGTCGAGCACGAAGCGCCGGACGCGCCAACCCGTCGCAGCCCGGAGCTCGCCCCAGGCCGCGGACTGCAGGACATGCGGCTCACCGGTCGCGACGACCAGCTCATCCCACCGCTGGACCTCGACGGGGGTCGCCTCCGTCGCCCTCAGGCGACGCGGCTCACGCCGCGTCCTTGCCCGGCGCTTCTTTGCCGGGCAGCTGGCGCGCCGTGAAGGTGCACTCGGGATAGCGCTCGCAGCCGTAGAAGAGAGAGCGCCCGCGACCGCGGCGCTGGACCAGCTCGCCCTGGCCGCACAGCGGGCAGGTCACGCCGGTCCGCACCTGCGTCTTCTTGATGTATTTGCAGTCCGGATAACCGGTGCAGCCGATGAACGGACCGTAGCGGCCGCGCCGACGCGCGAGCGGCTTTCCGCAGTCCGGGCACATCTCGCCTTCGATGATCTCGAGCTGCGGCTCTGTCTGGCCCTCGAGCGGCTCCGAGTAATCGCAGGCGCCGGGCGGCTGCGGCTCGCCCTTCTTCGTCCGCTTGAATCCGGTGCACGAGTAGAAGCGCCCGAACCGACCGAGCTTGATGATGACCGGCCGTCCGCACTTGGGGCAGATGCGATCGGTCTTCTCCTCGGTGATGTCGGACTTCTTGACCGACTTCGTCTTCTCCTCGACGAGCTTGATGAAGGGGGTGAAGAAATCGCGCACCACCGGGACCCACTCGGTCTCGCCACCGGCGATGCGGTCGAGATCGAGCTCCATGCGCGCGGTGAATCCGTTGTCGACGATGTCCGGGAAGTGCTCCTTCAGGAAGTCGGTGACGACGAAGCCGACGTCTTCCGGCACGAGCGCGCGGCCCTCCTTGCGGACGTACTTGCGGCCGGTGAGGGTCGAGATCGTCGGCGCGTACGTCGAGGGGCGGCCGATGCCGTGCTCCTCGAGCGTCTTCACCAGCGAGGCCTCGGTGTAGCGGGGCGGCGGCTGCGTGAAGTGCTGCGCCGCGTCGAGACCGAGGAGCTTCAGATCCTCGCCCGCTGTGACCTCGGGCAGCGGAGCGATCTCCTTCTCGGGCTCATCGGTGCCCTCGGCGTACACGCGGATGAATCCGTCGAAGGTCACGCGCCGTCCGTTCGCGCGCAGCACGTATGGTCCGGCGTCGACGTCGAGCCGCGTGTTCTCGAACCGCGCCGGCGCCATCTGCGACGCGAGCGTGCGCTGCCAGATGAGCGTGTACAGCTTGAGCTGGTCCGGCTTCAGGAACTTCTTCACGTAGGTCGGCGTGCGCGAGAGGTCCGTGGGACGGATCGCCTCGTGCGCCTCCTGGGCGCCCTTCGAGCGGGTCTTGTAATGACGCGGCTTCTCGAGCGCGTACTGGGCGCCGAACTGCTTGGTGATGACGTCCTTGGCCTGATGCAAAGCGCTCTCGGCCACGTGCAGGGAGTCGGTCCGCATATAGGTGATGAGTCCGATCGGCATCTCGCCGAGCGAGACGCCCTCGTAGAGCTGCTGCGCGAGGACCATCGTGCGCTTCACCGAGAAGCCGAGCTTGCGCGACGCATCCTGCTGCAGCGTCGACGTGGTGAACGGCGGCGCGGCGTTCCGCGAGCTCTCGTGCTTCTCGAGGCTCTTGACGACGTACTTCGCGTCCGCGAGCGCCGCCCGATGCTTGTCGGCCGCCTCGCCGGTGTTGATGTGGAGCTTGTGACCCTTGTGCTGGATCACCTCGGCGGTGAACGACTCACCGGCGTGGTTCGCCAGGAGCGCGTCGATGCTCCAGTACTCCTCGGCCTTGAACGCCTGGATCTCGCGCTCGCGGTCGACGATGAGCCGCAGCGCGACCGACTGGACGCGGCCGGCGGACAGCCCGTAGCGGATCTTCTTCCAGAGGAGCGGCGACATCGTGTAGCCCACGAGGCGGTCGACGACGCGGCGCGCCTGCTGAGCGTTCACCAGATCCTGGTCGATGTCACGGGGATGCTTGAACGAGTCGGCGATCGCCGCGGGGGTGATCTCGTGGAAAGTGACGCGCCGCAGCTTGCTCTTCGCCCCGCCGATCACATCCGCCAGATGCCAGGCGATCGCCTCGCCCTCGCGGTCGAGGTCGGTCGCGAGCCAGATGTGCGGCGCGGTCTTCGCCTCTTTGCGCAGCAGCCGGGCGTGTTTCTCGGAGTCGTCGGGGACGACGTACTCGGGTGCGAACGTCACAAGGTCGATCCCGAGCTTCGACTTCGGCAGGTCGCGGATATGGCCGTAGGAGGCCTCGACCTTGAATCCGGGACCGAGCATCCGTTCGAGGGTCCTGGCCTTGGTGGGCGATTCCACGATCACCAGGTCCTGTTTTGCCGCGTCAGCCAATCCGACCGCCTTTCACATAACGAAAAGCGCCCTCACGGGCGCCCTACCGCTCCTACCACTTTAAATGTACCGGCTAGAGGCTCTGTTCCCAGGCCCGGCCGCCCGGGCTAGAGCAGCTCCTCGCGCTCCTCCCGCCGGAGGCGGTCGACGACCTCCTTTACCTCCTCGGCATGGTCTTTCGTGGCCACCAGCAGTGCGTCCGGCGTGTCCACGACGATCAGCCCTTCGACTCCGACCAGAGCCACGAGCTTTCCCGGCGCCCAGGCGTAGTTGTCGCCGGAGGAGACCGCCACATGGCCGTCGGAGGACCAGTTGTCCGTGTGCTGGACGATGGCGGCGAGCCGACCCCAGCTCCCCACGTCGTGCCAACCGATGTCCGCGGGCACGACCGCGACGTTCTGGGCCTTCTCGAGGATCCCGTAATCGATCGTCGTCTTGTCCGTCTCCTCCCAGACCTCCGCGAGGACGCCCTCGTAGCGCGGCGTGCCCACGGCGTCGGCGAGGGAGTGGATCGCCTTCGCGCTCCCCGGAAGGTGTTCGTCGAACGCGCGCAGGATCTCGGAGACGCGCCAGACGAACATGCCGGCGTTCCAGTAGTGCCCGCCGGCGGCGATCATCTTCTCCGCCACGTCGCGCTTCGGCTTCTCGATGAAGCGCTTCACGGCGTGCACCGGGAGAGGCGTCCTCAGGTCGAGGCGATCCCCCGCTTCGATGTAGCCGAATCCGGTGTCGGCGCTCTCCGGCTCGATGCCGAGCGTCACGAGCTTCCCCGCCTCGGCCGCGGCGGTCGCGGCGATCAGCACCTCGCGGAACTTCCCGCGCCGCTCGATGACGTGGTCCGAGGGCAGGATCGCGACGACGGCCTCCGGATCGAACGCGTGCAGCGCGGCCATCGCGAGTCCGATCGCCGCGGCGTTGCCGCGCGGGTACGGCTCGATGACCACGTGGTCCGTGCGCAGCTCGGGAAGCTGCTCGTGGATGAGGAGGCGGTGCTCCGGTGGCGCGACGGCGAAGATGCGCTCGAGCGGGATGACCTCGACGACACGATCGACGGTGTCCTGGAGAAGCGTGCGCTCACCGGTGAGCGGAAGGAACTGCTTCGGCTTGTCGCGCCGCGAGAGCGGCCAGAGCCGCGTGCCCGCACCGCCCGAGAGGATCAGCGCGTAGAGGCGAGGCAACGCGCCTAGCGCCCGAAGTAGTCGAGATGCATCGCCTGACGGACCTCGCGTAGTGTCGCCGTCGCCTCGCGCCGTGCGCGCTCGCTACCGGCGGCGAGGATCTCGCCCACCAGCTTCGGCTTCGTCTCGAGCTCCGCGCGCCGCTCGCGGATCGGCGCGAGGAACTTCTCCATCGCCACGAGCAGCAGGCGCTTCACTTCGGCGTCTCCGACCTTTCCCTCGCGGTAGCGCGACTTGAGGTCGTCGACCTCGGCCTTATCCGGATTGAACGTGTCGTGGTAGACGAAGACCGGATTCCCCTCGACGCGGCCGGGCGTGTCGGCGCGCACGCGGTTCGGGTCGGTGTACATCGATCTGATCTTCTTCTCCACCGTCTTCGAGTCGTCGCCGAGGTAGATCGCGTTGTCGAGGCTCTTGCCCATCTTCTCCCGTCCGTCGATGCCCGGGAGAAGGCCCATGTCGGGAATGAGCGCCTCCGGGACCGGGAAGACCGGAGCGAAGAGCTCGTTGAAGCGCCGCGCGATCTCGCGCGTGAGCTCGATGTGCGACTCCTGGTCGCGGCCGACGGGAACGAGATTGCCCTTCACGATGAGGATGTCGGCGGCCTGGAGCACCGGATAGCCGAGAAGTCCGTACGTCGGCTGCGCGAGACCGTGATCCCGCAGCTGGTCCTTCAGCGTCGGGATGCGCTGCACCCGTGGAACGGAGACGAGCATCGAGAAGTACAGATGGAGCTCGGGGATCTGGGGCACCAGGGACTGCAGGATGTAGGTGACCTTCTCGGGATCGACGCCGACCGCGAGGTTGTCGATGACGTCGTCGCGGATGTTCTGCTCGATCTCGCTCAGGCCGTCGAGCTTCGTCGTGAGCATGTGATGGTCGGCGACGAGCAGGAAGGTCTCGTACTCGTCCTGCAGCTTGACGCGGTTCGCGAGGGTCCCGACGTAATTGCCGACGTGCAGCCGGCCCGTCGGGCGATCGCCCGTCAGGATGCGCTTTCGCGTCTGCTTGGCCGCAGGCGCGGTCTTCGGAACGCTCACTTCCGCGGTCATGGGACCGTCATCCTAACGTGCGCGCGAGCTCTTCGGTCACCAGTCGTTGCAGCTCATCGCGCTGTCCGACGAAGAAGTGATCGGCGCCGCGGACCTCCGCGACACTCGCCTGCGGGAAGCGCTCGCGCAGCTCCGCGGCGGTGCCGAACTGATCGCGCTCCGCGGCGACGATGTACGTGCCGTCGGCGACCGGCGGAAGATCGTTCGCGCCTCCGCTCACCGAGCGCAGCGGCAGGCCCACCAGCACGAGCGCGTCCGGATGGCCCCCGCGCGAAGTCCAGCGCAGCGCCATGTGCGCGCCGAAGCTGTAGCCGACGAGACCGAGGGGCAGTGTCGGTGCGATGCCGCGCGCGTGCGCGACCGCGGCGCCGACGTCCTCCACCTCATCGCGACCGCCGGTCCACGTTCCGTCGCTGGCGCCAACGCCGCGGAAGTTGAACCGCAGCGCGTACCAGCCACGCTCGGCGCAGGCGCGGGCGATGCCCGCGACGAGCGGATTGCGCATCTCGCCGCCGTGCGTGGGCAGCGGATGCGCGATGACGACGATCGCGCGCGGCTCGCCGTCGGGCACGCGGAGCGTGCCCTCGAGCCGGCCGTCGATCCGCTGCGCTTCCTCACGCATCCAGTGGAGTCTCGCGGGAACCCGGGCGCGACGCCGTTGTATAGGCTTTGGAAATGCGCGTACGGGCCGTTGGCATCGCGCTGCTCGTTGTCGCGGGCGTCGCTTGCCAGACCGGTCGTCCCGGCGCCGAGGCCTCGCCGGCAGCGTCCGCATCAGCCGCGGTCAGCCCCGCCGCGAGCGGTTCGCCAACGCCCACACCGGCCATCAGCGCCACGGCGCAGAGCGCGCAGTGTGGCCAGCGGGTCACGGCGGACTTCCTGCTCGCCAACGACATGACCTGCACCACCGACGCCTTCGTCATCAACGCCGACAACGTCACGCTCGACCTCGGCGGGCGCACGATCACCGGCCCCGGGATGGGACCGCAGACCTGGCCGCTCCCGCAGCTCGACTCGGTCGGCGTGCGCACCGGCGGGCACACGAACGTGACCATCCGCAACGGAACGATCAGCCAGTTCTCGACCGGCATCTACTTCGTCGACATGACGAAGTCCCGCATCGAGGACGTGACGAGCGAGCGCAACCGGTTCGGCTTCTACATCCACGCCTCGAGCCAGAACGCGATCCGCCGCTCGACGGTCGTCGGGAACGTCTACGGCCTGCACCTGCAGGACTCGAACGACAACAGCATCGAGGGCAACAATCTGATCCGTCAGACCTACAACAGCCCCGGTGGCTTCGGCATCTACCTGTATCGCAGCACCGGCAACCGCATCATCGAGAACACCATCGAGAACAACGTCAACTGGGGCATCTGGTTCAGCGACGCGAAGGGCAACACGATCTTCCACAACAACGTCGCCGGGAATTCGCCGCAGGTGAGCGACAACAACCCCGACTCCAACCACTGGTACGACGCCGAGAAGAAGGAGGGCAACTGGTGGGCGGACTACAAGGGCACCGACGCCGACAACGACCTCATCGGCGATACGCCCTACGGGATCCTCGGACCCGGTGGCGCCGTGGACGCGTACCCCTTCGTGGCGCGCGACGGCTGGAAGAAGAAAACGCATTCCACGATCGACCACTACCAGCCGCCGCTCGCGCGACCGCCCCGTGAGGTACGCCTGGTCGTCGTGTCCGGCGGCACCGTAGGGATCGGGCGTCCGCACGACAGCGCGCTCGCGGCTTCGTCGGTGCACGCGTCGTCCGTCGCCGTTCAGACCGACGGCCGGACGCTGCTCGCGCTGGACGGCAAGACGCTGACAGCCTGGGATCTCGTGGGCGGCGAGCCGAGCACGCGCACGGTCGCGATCGACGACGGCATCGTCGGCGCGAATCGCGACGGCGTTTCCGCGCTCATCGTCGGCCCGCGCGGTGCGCAGCAGATCGACCTCGTAACGGGCCAGCAGGAGTTCTTCGACTACACCGGCGTGCCCCAGGAGCTCGCACCGAGCTACAAGCACAACCACATCTTCGTGGCCACCCCACGCGGGGTCGAGCTCCTGTACCTGAATCTCGGCGGACGCACGCCCTACACCGTCCCGCTCGATGGCCCCGCCGGCGCGATGTCGATGAACGGGTCCGGCACGCGCATCTACACCGCGGTGCGCGGCAAGAACGTGATCGACGTCGTCGACACCGAGCAGTACGCGGTCGTGCAGCGCATCGCGATCGACGACGAGGCCACCGCGATCGCGGTGTCGCCGGGGGAGGACGCGCTGTACGTGGGCACCGCGAACGGCGTGCTCGCGATCGACCTCGGCAACGAACGCGTGCGTGCGCGCACGTCATTCCTGGGATCGGTGGTCGACCTCGCGATCTCGCCGAACGCCGACGAGCTCTACGTCGCGCTCGCCGGGCTCCAGCACGCGGTCGCGGTGCTCGACACCGTGGCGCTGCGGACCGCGAACATCATCCCGCTCCAGGCCGATCCGACCAAGCTGCTCGCCGCGTCCTATTAGGCGCGACCCCGGGCGGGCATGATCCGCCCGGGATCGGCCATCCGGACCTCCGTTAGTGGAGGTCGATCGTGTGGCTGCTCGGCGACAGCAAGCTGTTGTTGCTGATGTCGCGGATCTCGAAGGGCTCTGGAGTCAGCGTCACCGTGTAGGCCCTGCCCGGAAGGAACGGAGCGCTGGTCGTGACCGAGAAGGACGTGTCGGCGTTCAGGGGACTCGTCCCGCAGGGGTCCGTACCCGCGCCCGTCACGAAAGGATCGACCGTATCGGGATCGTTGTCGGTGACCGTGAGGTCGTCTGCCGAGAAACTGAGGCCAGTGCAGTACACCGGCTCCGAGAACGTGATGGTCAGGCTCGTCGCGCCGATGCCCGCGGACGCCGACGTGACCAGCGGCCGGATCGTCTCCGGTGCCGTCGCCGTCGCGGTATGCGTCTGCGGCGTCCGCGTCAGGTTGCCATCCCGGTCACGGAGGCTGGATCCCGCCGGGAACGAGAAGTTGATGGTGACGGTCACGAACGCGCCGTTCGGCGCCGCTGAGGTGAGCCCGAGGATCGCCGTGGTCACGCCGTTGTCGGCCGCCGCGTTGCATATCGGAACGCCGTCGCCGAACGGCGGGTCGGGGAATCCGTTGACCACCACGGTCCACTCGGTCGGGCTGAAGAAGGTGTCATGGCAGACGGGTTTGCTGAAGGTCACGGTCGCGATGTTGGCGCTGACCGCGGCGCCGCTGTAGACCGGCCGTGCTGTCGGCCCCGTGGGAATGGGCACATCGCAGTTGAGCGAGACCGTCCCGTCGGCGTACGTGACGCGCGTCGTTCCGGAAATGCCACCCACCCCGTCGCACGGGAGGCCGGCGAGCGAGTCGAAGGACGCGACGCCGGCCCCGGCCGGTCCGCTCGGACCTGTGGCGCCGGTCGCCCCTGCCGGACCCGTCGCGCCGCTGGGACCCTGAGGACCGGTCTGATTCCAGAAGATCGCGATCTCGCTCTTTTCGCAGGTGTCGGTGCTCGAAACGACGCGGAGATCTCCGTGCTTGGACTCGTAGCACCCGAAGATGCGGCCGTCGTCGCTCGGGATCCCGACAGCCAGGGCGATCGTCGCACCCCCGAGCGCGAACGCGAGAACGATCGCTCCGACGAGACGCGCAGGTGCGGAAAGCTTGTTCACGGTGTTCCCTCCCTCAGGATCGTTCCGCGATCCTGGTGAAGGGACATTCTGTCGGCGGCCTATCGCCCGACGTGCCTGTGAGCGCGACGCCTACGTGATGCGCGATTCATTTGCGCCTGGCCATCGCGCTACGTCAGCGGCGGGCGGTCGTCGGGGCTAGTTCAGCGCGGAGCGTTGTCCATGCGTCGCATCGGTCAGCCCGGGCGCGTCCGGCGCGGCCGGCACCCGTGACAGCCGGCCCTCGACATCGACGACGCTCCGGGTCCGGCGGCCGGTGTCCTTGAGGCGAACGGGCTTCCATTCGTCATCGACGAGCGCCTCGATCGCGTAGTCGATCTCCCGACCCTCGTCGAGGTCGGCGATGAGATCGAGCGGGGGCTCGAGCTGGAACTCCAGATTTCCGTCGAGCGAAACGACCGCCATCCCGCTGACGGCGACGATCTGGCCGTCGCGGTCCATGACGCGGACCCGCGTAGGGCTCCCGCTGTTGGCGGCGGTCTGCAGCTCGAGCCGTGCTCTCGGACCGTCGAGGTGGATTCCCCACGTGAAGTAGATCGCCTCGAAGAGCGGGCGCGACGGCGACTCTCTGCCGCTCTGCGTCAGCGACGCGGCCATCGCGATCTCCGCGAGACGCTCCCGCAGCCGCGAGATCTGGCGCACCAGCTGCTCGCTCCGATGCTCGCGCTCCCGACCGCGCTCGGTGAGCGTCCGCACCGTGGCCTCGGCGCGTTCGAGCTCGTGGCGGAGCTTCGCGACGTCTCCCACGGCCCATTCGAACTGCTTGACGACGAGCTCGACGCGGCTGTCGGCGTCCTCGGCCAGCTCTTGGAGCTCCCTCGCGTGCGCCTCGTGCGCGCTGCGCAGCAGGCTTCGACGCGCCGACCAGACGTAGATCGCGCAGGCGGCGATGCCGGCGGCGGCGCCGCCGCCAAGCCAGCCCGCCGGTCCGCGATCGATCGCGATGAGGAGCAGGCCAGCTAGAGCCGCGAACGCGAGCGGGACGGTGTGGCGCAGCTCGGGCAGCGCGGATCCGAGGCCGGCGCCAGGAAGTCGCATCTCGGCGCAGAGGCGACAGCCGTCGCTGGTCCTCGGCGAGCCATGCCCGAACGGCACTGGGATCACGCCCATCCCACACCCCCCGCGAAAGATTCCATCGAGCGACCTCGTCGCGTGTCGCGGCGAGGTATCACTACCGCCCGCGATAGCGTCCATCGGGTGTCTTCGTGACCAGACCGGCGAGCGTGAGCCGCAGCAGCCGTTCAGCGAGTGCCCCTTCCGACATACGCACCCGTCGTCGCAGCGCGTCGGCGTCGAGCGCGCCGTACGAGAGCGCCTCGAGGATCGGATCGACGTGTGACGGAAGCGCGCCTGGTGCGGTGAGGCCGAGCACCTCCAAGACCGCTTGCGCGCCGAGCAAAGCGCGCGCGGAGCCTGACGCGATGAGCGCGTTCGTCCCCACCGAGGCGGCGGAACCCAGCGGCCCCGGGACCGCGAAGAGCGGCCGCCGGAGCTGGCGCGCTCGCTCCGCGGTGATCAGCGCGCCGGACTCCTCTCCCGCCTCCACCACCACGACGGCCTCCGCGAGAGCGGCGATCGTCGCGTTGCGCCGGACGAACATCCACGGCCGCGCGCAAAAGCTCGGTTCGTACTGCGACACGAGCGCGCCGGTCGCGCGGATCCGGGGTACGAGTGGTCGGCGCCGACCGCGCACCGTCGCGAGGAACAGCGTGATCCCCTCGCCGAGCACCGCCACCGTCGCACCGCCGGCATCGAGCGCGCCGCGATGCGCCGCGCTGTCGATGCCCTGGGCGAGACCGGAGACAACGACGACCCCCGCGCCTGCGCACGCTCCCGCGATCTCGCGAGCGACGCGTTCGCCGTATGTCGTCATGCGTCGCGTTCCTACGATCGCGACGGCTCGCCCGCCGAGAGCGGCCGCGTCGCCGTCGATCCACAGCGGATCCGGCGGACGCTCCAGCTCTCGGAGCCGTCTCGGATAACGAGGGTCGTGCGGGCCGATCGCGATCACGCCTGCGCGCGTAGCAGCAGGGCGAACGCGAGATCCGCGGTGCGGATGTCCTCCGAGGCGGCGAGGTCCGCGATGGTCCGCGCGACACGCAGCACGCGGTGGAACCCGCGCGCCGATAGGCGGCGGCCGCGCACGGCCTCCGCCGCGAGCGTCTCCGCGTCCTGGGCGAGGCGGCAGTGGCGGCGCACCTCCGCGACGGTGAGCTCGGCGTTGCAGCGGCGATCCGTCCCGGCGAATCGCTCGCGCATGCGCTCGCGCGCCGCGACGACGCGTTCGCGGACGACACGTGAAGGCTCGCGGCCGTCTTCGCGCAGCTCCTCGTACGCGATGCGTGGCACGTGCACGCGTAGATCGATGCGGTCGAGGAGCGGACCCGAGAGGCGCGCGTGATAACGGTCGACCGCGTCCGGCAGGCAGGTGCACTGCTCTCCCGGATCTCCCGCGTGACCGCATGGGCACGGATTCATCGCGGCGACGAGCGTGAAGCGCGCGGGATAGGTGGCCGCCGTGCCGGCGCGCGAGATCGTGACCGCTCCTTCCTCGAGCGGCTCGCGCAGCGTCTCGAGGACCGCGGGCGAGAACTCCGCGAGCTCGTCGAGGAAAAGCGCGCCGCCATGCGCGAGGCTCACCTCGCCCGGGCGCGGCGGCGAGCCACCTCCGACGAGCGCGAGATGCGACGCGGTGTGATGTGGCGCGCGAAAGGGCCGCGCTCCGAGCAGCGGGCGCTCCGGATCGATCAGACCGGCGACGCTGTGGACGGCGCTCGCGACGATCGCTTCATCAGGATCGAGCGCGGGCAGGAGCGACGCGATCGCGCGCGCGAGGAGCGTCTTGCCCGTCCCCGGCGGACCGACGAGAAGCAAACTATGTCCGCCCGCGGCTGCGACCTCGAGCGCCCGCTTGGGCGTCTCGTGCCCCGCGATGTCGGCGAGATCGACCGGATGGCGCGGTCGCGCCGCCGGCGCCGGCGCGGCCGAGGGCGCTTGCCGCGAGCGACCTTCGACGTGCTCCACGACCTCGCGCAGCGACGCGAATCCGAATGCCTCGGCGCCGAGCGCGGCCGCCTCGGCCGCGTTCTCCCGCGCGCAGAACGCGGTCGAGACGCCGGCCAACATCGCGCGTCGCACGCGGGCCATGACCCCGCGCACCGGCCGGAGCGTCCCGTCCAGAGCGAGCTCGGCGAGGCACAGCGCGTCGGCGTCGCGCGTGAGCTGACCCGTCGCGCGCAGCACACCGAGCGCGATCGCGAGGTCGAAGCCGGTGCCCTCCTTGCGCCGCTCGGCGGGCGCGAGGTTCACGACCACACGGCGCAGCGGGAACTCGAAACCCGAGTTGCGGATCGCCGCGCGGACGCGCTCGCGCGCCTCGGACACCGCGGCGTCGGGCATCCCGACGACGGTGAACGACGGCAGGCCGTTGGCCACGTCGGCCTCGACGGTGACCATCGCGCTCTCGAGCCCCCAGAGGGCACACGCCGCGACGCGCGCGACGGAGCGCGCCGCCTGGTGGGGCGC
>VBEZ01000176.1:28760-38213 GCA_005882255.1 Chloroflexota bacterium
ACAGCGCGCCCGACCGCAACACGCGCGGTGATCAGCGGGCGCGCGTAGCCAGCAGCGAGGAGAGGGAGCGCCGCGACGCTGAGCTCGCGCGCCGCGCGACCAGTGCAGCGGTACCAGTGAGCGCCGAGCCGCCAGACTGTGGCCCAATGTCGTGGCGCGTGGCAGCCGTTCTGTTCGCGCTCGGTGTGCTGACGCGCATCCCGTTCCAGACCGAGTTCCTCTGGGCGCACGACTCGGTGCTCTACGCGCGCTCCATCGAGCGCTTCGATCCCCTCGACCAGCGACCGCAGGCCCCCGGCTACCTGTACTACGTCCTGTTGATCCGGTCCGTCTTCGCCATCGTCGGCGATCCGAACCGCGCGATGACCCTCGTGAGCCTCGTGGCGGGCGCTGCAGCGGTCGCGCTCCTCTACGTTTTCGCCGCGCGGCTCTACGACGAGCGGACCGCGCGCGCGAGCGGTGCGTTCATGTTGACCGCGGTCACGTTCTGGGCCTACGGCGGCGTTGCGTATCCGTACACGCTGCTCGCGGCCCTCTCGATCGGCTGCGCACTGCTGTTCTGGCGCGTGCTTCGCGCGGAGACGGGTCGCGGACCGCGTCTTGCGATCGCGACGGCGTCGTACGGGATCGCGATCGGCTTCCGCTTCGACCTGGGTGTGTTCCTGGCTCCGCTCTGGCTCATGGCCGCGCTCGCGACCCCGCTTCTGTGGACGGCCGCGAGCGCCGCCCTCGGGGCGCTACTCGTGCTGGGATGGTTCTTCGCGTCGGCCGCGCTCGACGGCGGTGTGAGCGCGATGCTCGAGGCGTTCCGGGTGCAGGGGAAGTTCGTCGACGAGCGCTACAGCGTGTTCGGCGAGCTTGGCCTCCGCGCGCTGTGGGGGAACACCTACGAGCTCGGGCGCTTCCTCGGCCGCGGTCTCTACTTTCTCGCGCCGCTCCTGGCCGCGGTCCCGTTGTCAGCGGGCGCGCGGCGGATCGAGCTGAGCGACCGGCGCCGTGTCGCCTTCGTGCTGCTGTGGACGCTCGCGCCGCTCGCGATCTACATCCCGATCCACGTCGGCGAGTACGGCTACGTCTTCAGCATGCTGCCGGGACTCTGCATCATCGCGGCCCGCGGCGCGATCGCCCTGGCGCGGGGCGCGCGGATGCCGCGCTCGCTGCCGTGGATCGTGACGACCGTCGCGCTCGCGAACGCCGCCGTGTTCCTCGTAAGCGACACTCCGCTCTCAGCGCGAGACGTCGCGCGACACGACCTCGGGGTCGGCGAGCGGATCCAGCGCCTCAACCAGCCGGACCTCGCCGGCGCCACGATCCTCGCGGCGTACGACGCCCTCGTCGTCGAGTACTACTTCGCCGACGACGGGCGCCTCTCCACGAACCACGTCCTCGTCGGTTACGACCCGGCGCTGCCACGGCGCGAGATCGTCTTCAGCACGCGCGTCTGCAATTCCACCGGCGACGTGTGCCGCGACCGCGACCCCGTCCTCGCGGTGTGGGACGACCTCATCCGCGTCAGCGGCAGCGGCTGGGAGGTGGTCACCTTGCCGCACGGCGCGAAGCTTCGCGTCGCCCGGAACATGGACAACGTCAAGGTGATCATCGACGGGCTCTCCGTGGAGCTCGTTCGCTAGACGCGGTCCAGGTCGACGAGCTCCACCGCCGTGCCGTCCGCGCCGACGGTGAGCGCCGCGATCACGATGCGCCAGACCGCGAGACGCTCGCCCCGGTGCGCGAGCCAGGCCTGCGCGAGCGCCGCGAGACGGGCGGCCTTCCGCGCGTCGACGGCCTCCGCGGCCGCGACGAAGGATCCGGCGCGACGCGTCTTCACCTCGACGAAGGCGTAGCCACGCGCGTCCCGGCAGATCAGATCGATCTCGCCGTAGCGGGTGCGGACGTTGCGGGCGACCACGCGTAGTCCGCGGCGCGCGAGCTCACGCTCTGCCAGATGCTCGCCCGCGAGCCCGAGGACACGGCGCGGCTCCATGCCTTAGGCATCGGGCGCGCCTTGCGTCAGGGCTGGGTCGCGGTGATGCGGAGGACGCGGTCGCCCGTGCCGTTGCTCGTCGTGAGGTACAGAGCCCCGTCCGCACCGAAGAGGACGCTGCGGAGGCGACCGTAGACGTTGTCGAAGAGGATGTTCGTCTGGCGGGCGGTCCCCGCGAACAGCTCGAAGCGTCGGAGGTCCGTCTCCTTCAGGGTCGCCACGAAGAGCGAACCGCTCCAGGCGCCCCACTGCGGACCGACGGCGAAGTCACCACCCGACGTCGCGAGCGTGACGTTTCCCGATGACCACGCTGGATCGATGTAGCCGGGCCGGCCGACCGGCCCGCGGAACAGCGGATAACCGTAGTTCCCGCCGGCGACGAGGATGTTGATCTCGTCGTGCGTGTCGTCGCCGTGCTCCACCTCGTAGGGCGTACCCGTCCCCGGTTCGAACGCGAGCCCCTGCGGGTTGCGGTTGCCCCAGGTGTAGATGGCGCTGCGGCCGGCCGACCCGGGAAGGATCGGGTTATCCGCGGGGATCGTGCCGTCGGTGTTCACGCGCAGGACCTTTCCGTTGAGCGCGTTCGGGTCCTGCGCGTTGCGCAGATCGCCCGCGTCGCCCATGGTGACCCAGAGCTCTCGGTCCGGACCGAAGCGCAGGCGACAGCCGTTGTGGTTCCCGGCGGCCACCATGCCGCGGCGGATCACGAAGGCGTCGAATGCGATCAGGTTCCCGACGAGCTTGTACCGGAGCACCTGATTGCGGTACTGGCCCTCGTCGTCGCGCGATGCGCAGACGTAGATGAAGGAGTTCAGCGCGAAGTCCGGATCGACGGCGATGCCCATGAGGCCGCCCTCGCCGTTCTCGCGCGTTCCAACGACGGGATCGTTCGCGAGCTGCGCCGCACCCGGCGCGGTGCTCTGATACACGAGGAGATTGCCGACGCGTTCGCTCACGAGCATGCGGCCGTCCGGCAGCGGTGCGACGTCCCACGGGATGCGCAGGCCCGACTGCAACGTCGTCACCGTCAGGAGCGGGACCGCACCGCCGGTCACCGTGACCGCGACGAAGACGCCCTCGTCGTCCATCCAGATCGTGCCGTCGATGACCGGCCGCAGCGCGAGGACGTAGGTGCTCGGAGTCGTCGGCGCCTTGACCTTGAAGGTGAACGTCGCATTCGCGCCCGGCGCGACGGTCGGCTCGGTCTGCGCGGCCGGCCGCGATCCGCTGAGCCAGTTGACGCCGAGGGACGCCCAGGTCAGCTCGTCGTTCTTGATGCCGATGCGCGCCTCCTGGCCGAGAACGCCCTTCACCCACGGCTTGCCACCGGTGTTGCGGAAGGTGAGCGTGATCGGCTCGCTCGTCACTCCCGGCGCGAGATCGGGCACGACCGTCTGCCCGAGCCAGCGGCTGTGATAGCCGGCGTCGCTGGTCACGAGCACGAACACGCCCTGGTGCTCGAGCCACGTGACGCCGTCGGCGACCGGGCGGAGTGGCAGCCGATAGACGCCGAGCCGTGCCGGTGACTTGATCGTGAAGGTGAACGTGCCGATCGCACCCGGCGCGACGATCGCCTCGACCGTCGTGGCGGTGCGGTTCGCGCTCATCCAGCCGACGGCCATCTCGGCGAACGCGAGCGAATCATCGACGACGCCGAGGTTCACCTGCTTCCCCGCGACGCCGCGCTGCCACGTCGTGGTGCCGGTGTTGCGGAAGCGGAGCGAGTAGCTGACGGTCAGCCCCGGCGCCAGCGTCGGCCACGAATCCTGACCGACCCACGCGCTGTGAAAGCCGGTGTTGTCGACGGCGGCCGCGGGCAGCGCCACAGCGAGCGTCGCGACCACGATGACGAGCGCCCCCAACGTCGACCGCACCACTCAGGGGGAACGAGACACGCGCAGGACCGTTACTAGAACGCGCCCGAGGCGCGTTCTAGCTGCGCATCCCGAGCGAAGCGAGGGAGGTGCGCAGACACTAAAACGTGACTTACGCGTTCGGGCTATGCCGGCAGGACTTGCTAAGCGGCTTCGCGCAGCGCCGGCCGAAGCGACGCGACGAACCGCGCGATGTAGCGGTTCGTCCACGCCGGCGCCTCGAGTGGAAGCATGTGACCGGCGCCGCGCGCCACATGGATCTCGGCGCGCTGATGGAAGTCCCGGCAGCGCACCGCGTCACCCGCGCAGATCACGCGGTCCTCGTTGCCCCACAGCACGAGCGTCGGAACGTCGCTGAGCTCTCGCAGACGATCTCCGACCGCGAATGCGGCCTGCTCGCCGCCCGGCGTGACGAGCATGAGGATCCGGCGCCACAGCGAGGGCTGATTCGCCCACACGATGGCGCGCGACGAAAGCGCGCGCTCGCGCGCCTTGTTGCCGTGGCGGATCAGCATGTCGACGAACGCGTGGTCCTCACGCCGCAGGCTGCCGATGAGGAACCGCCGAACGAATCCGCGCTGCCCGGAGCTCCGCGGGTAGAGCAGCGCCCGGCCGATGAGCGGCAGGCAGTAGAGCTTGTAGATCCAGTGCAGTGAGCGACCGAGCGCCGCGGGTGCGATGAGCACCAGGCCGTCCACGAGCTCGGGCCGTCGGAGCGCGAGATGGAGCGCCACACCGCCACCGAGCGAGTGACCGACGACGACGGCCCGCCGGATGCCGAGCTCGTCCGCCACATGCGCGACCTGATCGGCGAGCTGAGGGAAGCTCGCGTCGGCGGTCAGCAGCGACGGCGGAAGCGCCATGCCCGGGAGATCGATGACGTGCACCGTCGCGACCTGGCTCCGGAGCATGCGGATCTGGGGCGCCAGTGCGCGCGAGTCCGCCGAGAGGCCCGGGAGCACGATCGCGTGTGGCCCTACGCCGCTACCCCAGGTGGTCACGCGGAGCCGGTAACGATCGCGCCGCACGACGCGGACTTTCATGACCGCACAAATGCACACGCCGTGCCGAACGCCTGAGGCGCCGGTCAACCGTCGGTCAAGGCAGGAACTAGGGACGCAGGCGGTACTCGAACGAGATCCAGGCGGGCTGTTTCTCGAACCCCATCGCCTCGTTGATCGCAAGCATCGGCCGGTTGGACTGGTCGTTCCACGTCTTGATGTGGTCGACACGCAGCCGCTGCGCGTGCGTCACGGTCCGAAGCTTCAGCGCCATGGCGATGCCTCTGCCACGTGCTTCGCGCCTGACACCGGTGAAGCCCTGCCAGACGAACGACTTGTCCCCGGAGGACTCGAGCAGGTTGGACATCCCGAGCCAGCGTCCGTCCCGGTCGATCGCGACGAAGAAGCCGTCGGACAGGAAGCCCGGCGCGTCCACCCAGTCCGCGCGCCACTCTTCGAATGTGGTCGGCGTCGGGGCGTCGATCGCGGGGACGTCGCGCCGGCAGTCGGCGCTGAGCTCGTAGGCCTTTCGCGGCGTCTCGGGATCGCGCGTCAGCTCGTCGGCGTAGGTGCTGATCCGGATCCGCTCCTTCGCGACACGCTCGTCCGCGCCCCGGAACTTCGCGAAGTCGAAGCCTTCCACGGTCAGGTGCGACTCCCAGTCCCGCTTGACCTCCTTCCAGCCACGGTTCGCGAGGAACGCCGTGCCGTCGCGGAGCGATTCCTTCGTGGCGCCACGCGTGACGCGGGCGTCCCGCGCGCGCAGCGCGGCGATGACGGCGTCGTGCAGCGCCGATCCATGCCCGCGCCGTCGCCGGTCCGGCACGACCCAGAGATCGAAGTGATAGCTGTCCGGGTCGAAGCGCGACGGTCGGTGGCCGGCCTCGGCCGCGCCGACGATGGCTCCATCTTCTTCGGCGACAAGCCGCATCTTGAAGAAGCGCGCCGTGTCGAAGGTCTCGTCCTGGTGCCGCATCTCCTCGACCGACCAGGGGTAGTCCGGGTACGTGCGACCGTACGCCGCCCCAAGGGCGGAGTAGTCGGTGGGCGTGAAGGGCCGGATCCGGGCGGTCTGAACGCTCATACGTCAGCCATCGCGAGCTCGAGCTGATTCTCCACCGCGCGCAGCAGCTTCACGGTGCCGAAGTCGTGGCGATGAAGTGGCGTGAGGCCGCGCGCGCGAAGGGCCGCGCGGTGATCGATCGTCGGGTAGCCGGAGTTGTGTTCCCATCCGTAGCCCGGATATTTGCGCGCGAGGCTCGTCATGAGCCGATCGCGCGTGACCTTCGCGATGATCGAGGCGGCCGCGATCGCGAAGCTCTTCGTGTCACCACGCACGATCTCGCTGTGCCGGCCGGGCGCGAATGCTGGATCGAGGATGCGCCGGCCGTCGACGAGGACCCAGTCGTACTCGCCGATCTGCCGTAACGCACGCATCATCGCGACGTGGCTCGCGTGATAGATGTTGAGACGGTGGATCTCGGCGACGGAGGCCGCCCCGATGCCGACGCGCCCGACGCGTGACCGGATGAGCTCGAACAGCTCCTCGCGCTGCGCGCGCGTCAGCAGCTTCGAATCTCGGACGCGGCGGATGAGCTTCGTGTCCGGTGTGACGAGACACGCCGCGGCGACGACCGGACCGGCGAGTGCGGCCATGCCGACCTCGTCGACGCCGACCACGCGCAGGAGACCTTTGGACCAGAGCTCTTTCTCGAAGCGGAGCGTCGGCACGCTCCTAGGCTAACCGCGAGGAGTGTTAGCGGCGCTTCTCGCGGATCGTCGCGGCCTTGCCGACCCGCTCGCGGAGGAAGTAGAGGGCAGCGCGGCGGGCGTGTCCGTGACGCAGGAGCTCGATCTTCTCGACGCGCGGGGAGTGGACGAGGAAGGTGCGCTCGACACCGACGCCGCTGGCGATCCGGCGAACCGTGATCTGGTGGTCGAGGCCGCCGTTACGAACGCGAAGGACCGTGCCCTCGAACTTCTGAAGGCGTTCGCGGTTGCCTTCGACGACGCGGACGCTGACGGCCACGGTGTCACCAGGCCGCACCTCGGGGACCTCGGCCTTTTGCTGCTCGGAGGCAAGCGTCTTCAAGACGTCGTTCATTGGCATGGTGATGGCTGTCACGGAGTGGCCCAACTCTAACAGAAAACTAGCGTTTGGCCCGCTTCATCCGGTCGAGGATCGTCACGTGCGACACACCGAAATGGACCGCGAGCTCTCGCACGGTGAGGCCGGTCGCCCGCAGGCGCGTGACCTCGGTCACGGTCGGGCTGCGCTCGACGCTACGTGGCGCGCGAAGCCGGACGCCGGCGGCGCGCAGGCGTACGCGCACCGTCGCCGGTGAGATCCCGAACCGCGCGGCGATGCGATAGGACCCCACGCCCGATCGATAGGCGTCGACGAGGTCGGCGTCGTTCACGCTTGCCTTGCGAGCGGGCGTGCGCGGGAGCCGCGCTCGCTCGGCCGGGCTGAGCTTCGCGCGGTCGAGGAGATCCGGACGTCGCTCCGCGGTGCGACGGATCGACTCGGCTCGGCGCCACTTCGCGATCGCGCCGTGATCGCCGGACACGAGGACGGACGGCACCTTTCGGCCTTCGAACTCCGGTGGACGCGTGTACTGCGGTCCCTCCAGCAGGCCTTCGGTGTGCGACTCGTTGGCGAGCGACTCGGCGTCGATGACTTCCGGGACGAGACGCGTCACGGCGTCGATCACGACCATCGCCGCGAGCTCTCCGCCGGTGAGCACGTAGTCGCCGATCGAGAGCTCCTCAGCGACATCGGATTCGACGACGCGCTCGTCCACACCCTCGTAGTGGCCGCACACGAGGACGAGATGCCGCACCGTCGCGAGTCGCCGCGCCGCGGCCTGATCGAACAGCCGTCCCTGCGCGGACAGCAGCACGACGTGCCCGGAAGCGCCGCGCACGGCGCGGATCGCGCGCGTGAGGGGCTCGGGTCTCAGGACCATCCCGGCCCCGCCGCCGTAGGGCGCATCGTCGGCGACATGGTGTTTGTCCGTCGCGTGCGTGCGGATGTCGTGGACTTCGAGCTCGAGACGACCGGCCCGCTGCGCGCGGGCGACGATGCTCTCCGCGAACGGGCTGTCGAACATGCGCGGGAAGAGCGTGAGCACATCGATGCGGAGCGGCACGCTCATCCGGCCTCCTCCTGCGGGACGGCGACGATCCGTCCTGCGGCCACGTCGACGACCTTCACCACCGACTCGAGCATCGGGAGAAGACGCTCGCGTCCCGAAGCATCCGCGATCACGAGCACGTCGTTCTCGCCGGCGCGCACGAGCTCGCGAACGATCCCGAGCCAGGTGCCCTCGGGTGTTTCCACGCGCGCCCCGAGGAGGTCCGCCCAGAGATATGCGCCGGCCGTGGCACGCCGCGATTCGCCGCGCGCCACGCGCAGGAACCGTCGGCGGAGCGACTCGGCGGCCTCGCGCGTGTCGTAGCCCGCGAAACGCACGATCGGCTTCGCGACCTCGCCGCGTACGCCCGCGACGGTGAGCGGACCCACGTCGTCGCACTCGAGGACCGCGCCGGCGCGGAAGCGGTCGGCGACGTCGGTACGAGGATCGATGCGGACCTCGCCGCGCACCCCGTGCGGGCCCAGGATGAAGCCGACGACGAGAGCGTCGTCGCTAATCGATCTCGAGGTTGACCTTGGTCCCATCGCGCGTCGCCATCACTTTCAGCAGCGCGCGGATGGCCTTGGCGATGCGGCCGCCGCGGCCGATGACCTTCCCGACGTCCGCTTCGCCCACCTGAAGGTGGAGCTTGATGAAATCGCCGTCGAGCTCCTCGGTGACGACAACCGCGCTCGGATCCTCCACGAGCTGCTTCGCGACGTGCTCGAGGAGCGAGCGCATGCGTGACGCCTCCGGTGCCGCAGGACCGTTCAACGGACGGTCGGCGGGACCTCGCTGTCGGAGAGGCCACTCTTCACCAGGAGCGAGCGGGCGGTCGCCGTGGGCCGCGCACCGTTCTTGATCCAGTGGCGGGCGCGCTCGGGGTCGATGACGAGCTCGACCGGCTCCCGCAGCGGGTCGTAGTGGCCGATGGACTCGATGAACTTCCCGTTACGGGGAGCGCGCGAGTCGGCGATCACCACCCGATAGGTCGGCGCCTTGGTCTTACCGACGCGGCGCAGGCGAATGTGCACAGCCAATCTGTCGAATGTCCTCCCGAAAATAGGCGCATGGAGCGCGTGCGAAGGTCCAGTGTACGGGGAAGAGCGTTGTCCGGTCTAGCGACCGCCCTGCGCCTGCCGCAGCGTCCGCAGGTAGCGCACCGCCGCGGCGTTGACCATGACGACCTCGCCAGCGCGCTCGAAGCGGACGTAGCCGCCCTTTGCGAGCTTCTCGGCCACGCTCGCCAACGACTCTTCCACGATGATCGTGTCGTCCTTCGCGAAGCTGATGCTCGTTTCGTCCGCCACCGTCCTAGCCTAAGCCACCTGGAACCCCGGAGCTCGGCGGGCTCTTATCGCAGCGCCCGATGTGCTCCACACTCCCCCAGTCGCACCGAAGTGCGATACGGAGGAGGGGACTATGTCGCGGCTCTCAGCTACCGCGTCCCGGGCGGC
>VBEZ01000156.1 GCA_005882255.1 Chloroflexota bacterium
CTTGCCGACCCGCCGACCGTGATTCGTCGCATCGTCGGAGTAGGGAGCGGCGAAGGCAATCGGGTCGTGCGCGTTGGCGCCTTCGATGTGACGCCTGATGGGGTCGAGTATCTCGTCGCCCATCGCGCTCCTCCCAACAAGAGTCCGCTCCGATTGCCCGCACCGGACACTACCCGAATCGAGCGGATCTGATTCGCAAGATCGCGAAGTGCACGGCTTGTCGCGCAGTCCGGCCCTTACGTGATCCGTGTTGGGTGCGGCCTGCCCGCCGCACTTCAAGACTATTGGTCGCCTACACCATTGCTCTTCGCGCCTAAATTTTGGTATCAGCCGCGAGTTTCTCAGCAATTTCGCGAATCGCAGTCCTCGCGATTCTTCAGACCATTGCTCTACCAACTGAGCTACCTCGGCGAGAGGCTCATTTTACTCGGAATTCGGAGTGTCCGACCCGACCGAAATGGAGCAATGGTCTGGAGGACTATCTGCGGAGCGGTGCGCAATGGTCTCCGCGCGTGAGCACGACGACGTCGAGACCACTGCTCACTATCGGGGTATCGAAACACCGACACCATTGTCCTAGCCAAACCATTGCTCAGTCCCGGACTCCCGGCTTCCAGGCGCAGGGGATGTACGTCTCTCGTACGAGGAATACAGCGGCGGGCACGACGCGAGCAGCGTCGAGGCGCCGCTAGCGCGCCTCGGCCAGCATGTTCGAGCCTAGGAGAGCAGGTAGGACGCCGGCCGTGAGGAGCGCGACGCGGTGACCAAAACCGCAAGGTTTGTTCGTAAGCATCGAATCGGGTTAGCCGTTTCGAGGCAGTTCATGCGGACGCGGTTCCATCAGTACCGGCGGATGGCGAGCGCGTCGTTGCAGACGCACCAGTTCGGGGGGAACTCGCGGCCCGGTGGAACGCTGGAGCGGAACAACAACCGATCGTTCATGCCGTCCGCGTCGATCGCACGTATCTCGGCGCTGACACCGACAGTCAGCGTGCTGCCACCTAGGCCGCGGCCGGGAAGGTCTACCGACTCGCCCTTGATGTAAGCGACGCTCTGGCCGTCGCTGGACCAGACAGGCATCCCGGCTTGAACCGCGAGGCGGCGCTCCGTCCCGGCGAGCGTGCGGATGCGCAGCTCCGATCGCGTCGGTTGCGTTCCGCTGTCGGTGTACTGATAGAGGAACTCATCGCGACCCGGCCGCCAGCGCGGGTTGACCACAAACTCGGCGATCGCCGACGCCCGCACGAGCACGTTTCGTGTGTCCGTCATGCCGTCCCCGACGAAGACGTACTGCAGGTCGCCGCCGGCGGCGGATTCCCAGCCACGGGCGACGAGCCGCGGGTCCGCCGCGCGCCATGAGGCATCCGCCGAGACGACCTTATCCATATGCAGGCGCGTGCCCGTCGTGATGTCGACGATGTCATACCCGATCCCCTGATAAAACGCGACCGCGCGTCCATCCGGTGTCCATTGGTGCATGTAGCTCGTCCCGCCATTGGGAGCCGCGATCTGCCGCAACGAAGAGCCGTCGACGTTGACGACCCACACGCTGCTCGCCGCGCCGCCGCCACGAACGAACGCGATGCGCGTGCCGGACGGATCCCACGCCGGCTGCGCATCCGCTGTGTTCGTGTCATCAGTATTCAACCACGAGAGCGAGCCGGCGATGAGATCTGCGATCGCGATCCGTGTCACACGATCACCGCGATCGGTCTCGAACGCGAAGCGCCGCCCGTCTGGCGACAGCCGGCTCGCCAGCCAGGGATATCCATAGCCGGGATAACTGACAACGACGCGACCACCGCCACCCGCGATCGGGATCGCGACAAGCTCTGAGCGCGCGCCGCTGTCAGTCGGTACGTCGCGCGTCGCGAAGACGACGTCGCCTTCGACTCGTCCAAGAGGCGTGACCTGCACGCCAGCAGGCGCGGCCGTCGGCGAGGCCGACGCGCGTGGCGGAGTGCCTGCTTGCGACGTGGTCGGTTGCGCCGAGCTGGTGGCTGAGATGCTTGGGTTCGCCGCAGCGCCAAGTGACGGCGTCGATCGCTCGGTGGCCGCGGCTGGTCGCGCTGTAGGTGATCCAGCGCATGCGGAAACAACGAACGCGAAGGCGATCGAGACGTACCAACGAGGAAGACTCACGAGTCAATCATCGAGCCTGCATGTCCACCGGCGCGTGACGCTCTTGATCAAGTCCGCGTACGACCTGACATGGCACTCATCCAGTGGGAAGTGTGACTGAATCAGTTCGCTACACCCACGTGACTCAGCTGCCTCACCGGGCCTTGATTCGAGATTGAGCGCAGTCGTCGTGCCACAGGCGCGAGCGCAAGCCTCCTTGTAAAGCCGGCGCACTCAAATGGTCCGTCAGACCATGTCGCCGCCACCGAAACAGCCGCTGATACGAGTTAGGTCACGAGGACTCTGATGCCGCTCCCACGGCCCGACCGCATCATCTATCACATGCGCCGAGCCGCCTGCCTGTTCGCCGTCGCCCTCGCAGCTTGCGCGAGCGCTACGAGTTCGCCCAGTTCGCAGCCAAGTACAAGCGCGCCGACGTCGCCGCTCCAAACGCCGGCGACACCAACGTCGTCGACGGCGATCACATCGACGAGCGCCGCGCGACTGGTAAGAGCGTCGGGCGATTTTCCGCTGCTATCCCCCGACGGGACGACGCTGATCTCCAAGTCCCAGGGCGGAAGGGGTGGGGCGACGAATGCGCTCGTCTTCGAGTCCATCGACAGTAAAATGCTGCGTCGGATCCCGGACGACCGGGCCAGCGGCCGGATGCAATGGCTTCCCGACTCATCCGCCGTTTTCGTCGAGCTTGCTGCCGGACAGCGCGCCGGCCCGCTCGGGATCGTCTCGGTGGATGGCTCGATCATCGAGACTGGACTCGATTATGCGAAGCCGGCGCTCTCGCCGGACGGCAAGTGGATCGCAGCCGAGCATCAGGAGGGCTGCTGCGTCGGGATTCGCATTCGCGAGATCTGGGTCGCGCCTCGTTCGGGGGGCGCGCCGCGGTTGCTCGTGACGAGCTCGGCGCCACAAGATGCCCAGCAGCCGATCGCGCTTCTCGGGTGGGATGCACAGGGTGGCGTGTTGTACCGCGACGGCGACACATTCGCGCGCGTGACGCTTGGTGGTGCGCGCACAACGCTCCTCTCGACGCCATCGATGCGCGGACGGGTGGTGACGGCGTCGGCCGTCTCACCGGACAACGCCGTCATCCTCTTATGTACGGCCGATCCTCTCGGCTGGTGGACGCTCGCGAACGGCACACTCAGTGATCTGCCGCAGGCGCTGCGTCCCGCCTGGCGGCTCCGTGAGCCCTGGTGCAGTGGGCCCGACGAGGTGCCTTGGTACGGCGCGCACGACCTTGTCCTCAAAGACGTCGCCGGCAAGACACGAACGTACGACCCGGTGGCGGGAGGCGATCGTCCGTTTCCGCTTGTCTCCTCCGACGCGCTGCTCGCCGCATCGACCTACATCCTCCTCGCAGCGGTCGGCCAGGACATCTGGGTCATCAGCGGCACCGGTGGGCTGCCCACGGGCCTTCAGTCTTCCGCGACGGATCTCCACATCTGGCCGATCGACAACAGCAGGTTCTTCGTGCAGATCGGCGCCGGCGCGTATGTCGTCGCCGTGCCACAAAACGCTAGCCGCGATCCATCGTGGAAGAACTCGCCGGAGCTGCGCGTGCCGCGGCCGGCGGTCGCCGACAACAACGTGCGATGCGGGCTGATCGTGGAAACGCTCACCCGCCCCGGCGAAGGCATGGGCGGAACGGTCATTGCGCCCGTGGTGAGCGCGGCGTACGGCGTGACGCAGGGCGAGCTCGTTGGTCTACCCACGGATGCTCCGCCGAGGGGTTCATACGTCTGCCTGCGTACGCGTCCTGGCGCGCCGATGTCCGGATTTGGTGGATGGGTGCAGCCGGGGCAGGCCGACTATGTGCCACGTTCGGCGCTCGTGCCGACTGGATTCGCGCTCCCGCAGAGCTGCTCGTACCGCGGGGACCCGGCTCCAGATGAGAAGCGCGATGGGGTCGTGTGGCGCATCGACTGCGGCTCCGCGCAGGACACCCGGACGCTCCTCGCGCCCGCGCTCACTCAGCAGGCCTGGACGCTATGCGGTTCGGGGTCGGGCGTCGGGATCTGGACCAAGGACGACCGCACGCTGACAGTCACCGAGGCCGGCGGCGATCCGGGTAGCCGTCCGACTCTGAACCTTCGACCGAATAGCGACTGTCCGTAGAACGGCCGTCCGTTGCGGCGACATGGTCTGTCCAACCATTGCTCTGCAGAATGAATGCGGCCTGCCCGCCGCACTCAAGACTATTGACCGCCCAGACCATGGTGTTCTGGGTCGAAATTTGGGTATCAGTTGCGAGTTCTCTAGCAATTTCGCGAATCGCGGTCCTCGCGATTCTTCAGACCATTGCTCTACCAACTGAGCTACCTCGGCGAGAGCCTCATTTTACTCGGAAACTCACGACGCGGGCCCTCCGGAAAGAGAGCAATGGTGTAGAGGACTATTGCGCGGGCCTGAGCAATGGTCTACGCGATTGAGCACGACGTCGCCGAGACCATTGTTCTCTCACGAAGTATCGAGACTCCAAGACCATTGCCCTTCCTAGACCATGTCTCGCCCGGTTCGCGCAACGTCCCCGCATCGAGCGGACGTGCTCCGTCAGATCATTGCGCCGATCGCCGTCATCGGCGGTCGGGGGTTTTGGCAGATCTCGTCGTCCTTGGTCCTCCGGGTGTCAATGACTCGGGCCGGGACGCGAGATGTCCGCGCCTCGCTCGACCCGCGCCGGCATCAGCCCCAGCTGCTCCAAGAGCCCGAGGTCGTCACGCACCGCGCGGTGCTCGACGATCTCGCCGGCGCGAACGCGGAACAGATGCATCTGGCGTTGGCGCA
>VBEZ01000177.1 GCA_005882255.1 Chloroflexota bacterium
GATCGGTGTCTCGAGCGAGACCGGCTCCTGCGAGACCTTCACGATCTCGCGCACCTTGTCGGGCGTGATGAGCATCCGCTCGGCGATCTCTTCCGCCGTCGGCTCGCGGCCGAGCTCCTGGAGCAGGCCGCGCGACACGCGGATGAGCTTGTTGATCGTCTCCACCATGTGGACCGGGATGCGGATCGTCCGCGCCTGGTCCGCGATGGCGCGCGTGATGGCCTGACGGATCCACCACGTCGCGTAGGTCGAGAACTTGTACCCCTTCCGGTAGTCGAACTTCTCGACGGCGCGGATGAGCCCGATGTTCCCTTCCTGGATGAGGTCGAGGAACGACATGCCGCGACCGATGTACTTCTTCGCGATCGACACCACCAGTCGCAGGTTCGCCTCGGTGAGGTTGTGTCGCGCATCGTCGCCCTTCTGGATGAGCTCGTCGGCGAGGCGGCGCAGCGCGCGCTGCTCGTCGGCGTCGGACTCGACGAGCATGTTCAGGTTCTTCACGAGAACGTCGCGGATCTCCTGGCCGAGCATGACGAGCTCGCCCAGGCGCTCGGCACCTTCGGCCGGTCCGTGGATCTTCGCGTACTGCGGCAGGATGCGGAACGCGAGACGCTGCGGATCGCGCTTGGCAGCGTCGATGAGCGCGACCGTCTCGTCGATGAGCACCTTCGCTTCGGTCGAGATCTCCTTGCTGTTCGACTCGGCCTTGAGCGGATCGCGCAGCTTCAGCAGACGGTTCGTGAGGCGGCGCAGCTCCTTACCACCCTCCGCGTCTCCGAGCGTGCGGGTGAGCGCCTTCACCGTGAAGCGCGTCGCCTCGTCGACGAACTCCCGCGGACGACCGAGCGCCATGCGCTTCTTGACCTCGACGCCCAGCTCGTAGAGGTGGACGACCGAGAGCGCCGGCGACACGAGCGCCTGCTCCCCCAGCTCGATCGACTTCGCGAGGTTCACCTCTTCCTCCGCGGTCAGCAGAGGGACCTTGCCGATCTCCTTGAGGTACATGCGGACCGGGTCGTCGACGCTGATGAGGTCGCTGGCGAGGACCGCCGAGATGGCGTCCTCGCGCTGCAGCTCCTCGGCCTCTTCCTCTTCCTCTTTGACCTGGGCCCAGTTCGGGCCGCGCTCCGCCTCGAGGATCTCGACGTTGTTGTCGTCGAGCGCGAGGAGGAGCTCCTCGATCTCGCCCGGCTCGGCGTCCGGGATCGCCCGAACGATGTCCTCCTGCGTGACGTAACCCTGCTGGCGTCCGCGGGCAAGCAGACGCTCGGCCTGCTCCTTGTGCTCCGGGTGGATCCCGGTGCGCTCGGGAGCGGCCTTCTCGGCCTCTTTTTCCTTCGTTGTCGCTTTCATCGATCCTCTTCTCGTTGCAGCTCGCCGCTATGCAGGACGGTCCGGCGCTCGCGCCGCTTCATGAGCTGATCGAGGTCCTCGACCATCCGCGCGATCTCGCCATCCAACCCCCCGACGTCACCTTCGGCGCGCGCGAGCTGCTCCCGCGCGCCACCCAGACGTCGCCGCAAGTTCTCTACCCGGAGGTTCCGCGCAGCGATCTCGATGACCTGGCCTGGGTCCGTCTGTTCGTCGAGCTCAGGCGCGTTGACGCCAAGTGCCGCGGCAAGGGCGGCCAGGTGAGCCGGCAAGTCAGAGTCCGGACGCTTCCCCGCCTGGAGCTGTTCGTAGAGCGCACGCAGGAGGGGGTCTACCAGGTCAGTTGGGGCGAGGTCGGCGCGCGCGATCTCCTCCGGATAACGAATTAATAGTGCCATTACGTAACGCTCGCGAGACGGCGTTTGTTTCGGACCCGACGCCTCGCCGGGTGCCTCGGCCGGCGCTGAGGGAGTGCGCGACGTCCGCCGCGTACCCTTTCCGGCCGCCGGAAGCTTCTCTCTCAGGAACGCGGGATCGACCCCGGCGCTTCCCGCGACCTCAGACAGGTAGACCTCGCGCCGGACCGGGTCGGGCTCCTCCGCGATGAGCGTGGCGGTCCGCTGTAGGAAGCGCAGGCGGCCCTCCGGCTGCTCGAGGCGCGAGGCCGCGCGGACGCGGTCGATCAGGAACTCGAGCAGGGGCTTGGCGTCGGCCAGCAGCTGCCGGAAGAGCCCGGCCTCCTTCCGGGCGACGTCGTCGGGATCCAGACCCTCGGGGAGCACGGTCACGAACAGCGCCAGGCCGGTACGGGTTCCGAGGCTCCCGCCGCCCGCACCGGACCCGAAGCGGCTCAGTGCGCTCAGCAGCTCCCGGCCCCGCGATTCCGCGGAACGCTGTCCGGCGGCGTCGCCGTCGAAAGCCACGATCGCCCGGTCGATCTTCATGTCGTTGAGGACGCGGTACTGGTCCTCGGTGAGGGCCGTGCCCATGGAGGCGACGACGTTGGTGAAACCCGATTGGTGGCAGGCGATGGTGTCGAAGTACCCCTCGACGATCACCGCCGTGCCCTCCTTTCGGATCGCCGCGCTCGCCTTGTCGAGGCCATACAGCGTGGCGCTCTTGTTGAACAGAGCGGTTTGGGCGGAATTGACGTACTTGCCCTGCTGATCCGCGCGCATGGCCCGGCCGCCGAAGGCGATGGCCCGGCCACGCCGATCGCGGATCGGGATCATCAGTCGGTCACGGAACCGGTCCCACAGCCCGTTCTCGTTCTTGAAGATCAACCCGGCCGCGACGCCCTCGTCCTCGCTGAAACCTTTCTTCTTCAGATACGCAAGGAGGCTGCCGCGCTCGTCCGGGGCGTAGCCGATCCCGAAGGCGTCGATCGACTCTTGGGTGATGCCGCGCTTGGCCAGGTACTCCGCCACGGCCTTTCCCCGCGGCGTGCCCCGGAGCGCCTGTCGGAAGTAGAAGGCAGCCGCGTCGTTCGCCTGAAGCAGCCGGTCCTCGAACTTGCGCTCCTCCGGTGCGCGTCTTGTCAGCTCGACGCCGGCACGCTCCGCGAGCTCCGTGAGCGCTTCCGCGGGAGACAGGCCCTCTTGCGTCTCCATCCAGGTGAAGACATCGCCATGGACGGAACAACCGAAACAGTGGTACGTGCGCCTTTCCGGATCGACCGTGAACGACGGGGTCTTCTCGGCGTGGAATGGGCAAAGTCCGCGATAGATCCGTCCTGCCTTCTTCAGAGCGACCTTGGTGCCCACGAGCTGGACGATGTCAACGCGCTCTTTGACGAGGTCGAAGTCACCTGGCATCGCCTCAACGTTAGCGGTCAGACGTTGCGCGCATCGAGGCGCAAGGCCGCGCACGCGGTCACGCGACGCTACCCGCCTAACGCCATCGCCTCACCGGGCGCGAGTATCCGCACCTCCGTCTGGGGCGCGACGCGCGTCGCTTCGCGTGCGAAGTCATGCGGCGGATCGCCGAGTGGATGCGGCCAGAACCGCGCGAACGCGAACGGGTAGAACGTACCCCAGTGGATCGGGACCGCGACGCGCGGCCGTATCCGCTGGACCGCTTCAGCCGCGCGCTTCGGATCGAGGTGGCCGCTCCCGAGTCGCGGCCCCCAACCCCAGACCGGCAGCAGGGCGACCTCCACCGTCCCCGCGAGACCGTCCATCTCGGCACACAGGTCCGTGTCGCCCGCGAAGTACACGCTCGAGTTCCCGGCGATGCGGTATCCCAGCGCCTCGGCGGCGGGGCCGAACGGACGTCGTCGCCCATCGTGTTCGGCGCGTATCGCCTCGACCACGACGCTGCCGACGCCGAATCGCTCGCCGGCCGCGACCTCCACGACGTCGTGTCCGGACCGGCGCACCACCTGTCCAAGTCCCTTCGGCACGACGACGCGTGGCCGGCCGCGAAGCCGCCGCAGGGACGGGAGGTGCAGGTGATCGTGATGCGCGTGGGAGATCAGGACGACGTCGACATCGACGTCCTCGATGAGGTGGGCCACGGTCTCCGTATGGCGGTGGAGCAGGCCCAGCCGATCCACGAGCAGCGGGTCGGTGAGAATGCTCACGCCATCCATCTCGATGAGGACGGTCGAGTGTCCGAGGTAACGAAGACGCAAAACCACAGACCGAGCCTAATGCGCGGGTGATCGTCGACTTTTACGCGGTCCAGCTCCGTCTCCTTTCGAGATGGACCGGTGGCCCAAGCGGCGTCGCGCGCCGCGTCGTGGCGACGCTCGTCACCGCCATGCTCGCGCTCGTCGTCACGGCCTGGCTCCTTCCGGGGATCACCGTGCGGGACGTTCCATCCGCCGCGGGGGCGGCGGTCGCGCTCTCCGCGATGAGGATGCTCCTACGCCCTGCGCTCGTCGCGTACGTGTCGCGCGTCTCGATCGCCGTCGCGTCCATCGTCACGGTCCTCGTGCAGGCGCTCGCGTTCTGGCTCATCGCCCAGGTCGGCTGGATCGCCGTCGACAGCCTCATGGACGCGCTCGTCGGTTCGGTGATCTTTTCGGTCGTCAATGCCCTCGTGACCGCCGTGCTGTCGACCGGCGACGACCTTTCGTTCTTCGGCACCCTGGTCCGCCAGCTCGAGGCACGGCGCGGCAAGACCGACATCAGCCGCGCGCCGGGCATCGTCTTCATTCAGCTCGATGGACTCGCGCATCCCACCATCGAGGACCACCTTCGGGCCGGACGCACGCCGAATCTCGCGCGCTGGCTCGGCTCAGGCGGCATGACCCTCGATCGCTGGGAGCCGTTGCTGCCGACCCAGACATCGGCAAGCCAGGCGGGCATCCTCCACGGGAACAATGACGGGATCCCGGGCTTTCGCTGGTGGGACAAGAAGACGGAGCGGCTCATGGTGTCGAACCACCCCAAGGACGCACGCGAGATCGTGCGTCGAGTCTCGAACGGCGACGGCCTTCTCGCGAACGGCGGTGCCTCGATCGGCAATCTCGTCTCCGGCGATGCGACGCGAAGCTTCCTCACCGCCGCGACGCTTGACGATCCGGCGAGGGAGATCCGCCGCAGCCACGTCCTCGATTGGTTCTTCGTCAGTCCGTACAGCTACGTCCGATGGACGCTGCTGTCGATCGGCGAGATCGTCAAGGAGCTCGTGCAAGCCCGTGCCGCGGCACGGACCGAGGCGCATGGTGCGCGCGCCTTTCCCTATCCCCTCGCGCGAGCGGCGACGAACGTGGTCCTGCGTCATCTCAGCACCGCGCTCGTCATCGAGGAGATGTGGCGCGGCACCTCCCCGATCTATGTGGACTTTGCCGACTACGACGAGATCGCGCACCACGCCGGACCCGATCGCGTGGAAGCGCGCGATGCGGTCGCGGGCCTCGACCGGATCGTCGGGATCATAAGGAAGGCGGCTGCGGATGCGCCGCGGCCATATCGCTTCGTCGTGCTGTCCGACCACGGGCAGAGCCCGGGCGCGATGTTCGCACGGCGGTACCGCAAACCACTCGAAGGGCTCATCCAGGAGCTCGTGGGCGAACACGTGAAGGTGCAGGGCGCCACCGCCCACGTCGAGCACTGGGGCATCCTCAGTCCGCTCCTCTCCGAGGCGTCCGGGATCACTGGGATGACGCGGACGCTCACGAGCGCTCCGTTCCGGCGGCGCGCCGGCGCCATCGACGACGCGGAGAAGCCCTCGGACATCGTCGTCGCCGCATCGGGGAATCTCGCTCTGGTCTCGTTCCCGGCCATGCCCGGCCGGGCCACGCGGGAGGCGATCGACGCGACCTACCCGGGTCTCGTGGATGGCCTCGCGCGGCATCCGGGGATCGGACTCGTCATGATCCGCGCCACGGGTGGCGGATCGGTCGTCCTTGCAAGTGGTGGCGCGACCGATCTCGCGGTCGGACACGCGGGCGGGATCGGTCCGCTGGCGCGATTCGGGACGAACGCCGCCGAGGGCCTGCGGCGCCTCGACGCCATGGCGGAATGCGGGGACCTCGTCATCGTCAGCATGTTCGATCCCGAGTCGGGCGAGGTGGCCCCCTTCGAGGACCAGGTCGGCTCGCACGGAGGACTTGGAGGCAGGCAGGGCGACGCGTTCATCCTCCATCCGTCCAGCTGGCGGATCGAAGGGCCGGTCGTGGGTGCGGTCGCGCTGCACCAGCAGATCCGCGGGTGGCTTCAGGCTGCGGCTAGAGATGACTCCAAGCCGCGGGGATGAACAGGCTCGTGAACGTGTCGAGCGCGTACCCATCGGTCATGCCGGCGATGTAATCGGCCACGGCGCGCTTGGTGTTCTCATGCGCGGCGATCCGCTGGTGCTCCGCCGGCATGCGCTCGGGGTGCGCCTCGAAATACTGGAGGAGCTCCCAGAGGACGCCCTGGGCCTTCTCATCCTCCGTCTTCGCCGGCCCGGAGAGGTACACGTTGTCGAACATGAACTTGCGCAGCGCATTCGTCGCGTCGAGCACCTCGGGGCTCATCGTCACGTCAGCCTTGCCATACGACGCCACGATCACGTCGTAGATCATCGTGTCCAGCCGCTCGGCACGGTCGCTCCCGAGGGCGGTGCGGAGATCCGCGGGGAGGTCGGCCTCGGTGATGATCCCGGCCCGCATCGCGTCGTCGATGTCGTGATGCAGGTACGCGATCTTGTCCGCGTAGCGGACGACCCAACCCTCCGGTGTCTCCGGCTCGCCCCACGCGGCCGTCTCGAGCCCGCCTTCGGTCGGCGAGCTGTGCTTCAGGATGCCGTCGAGCGTCTGCGTCGTGAGCCGCAGTCCGGCTCCGTTGTTCTCGAGCTTCTCGGCGATGCGGACGCTCTGCTGGTTGTGACGGAATCCCTCGGGCAGGAACCGCGCGAGCAGCTCCTCGCCGATGTGACCGAACGGCGTGTGGCCGATGTCGTGGCCGAGCGCCATCGCCTCGACCAGGTCTTCGTTGAGCCGTAGCGACCGCGCGATCGCGCGCCCGATCTGGTTCACCTCGAGGATGTGCGTGAGGCGCGTGCGGTAGTGATCGCCTACCGGCGCGAGGAAGACCTGCGTCTTGTGCTTGGTCCGCCGGAACGCCTTGCTGTGGATGATGCGGTCGCGGTCGACGGCGAACGACATCCGCGTCGGCGACGGCTCGTCCGGTCTGTCGCGCCGGCCCTCCGCGCTCCTCGTGGCGTACGGGGCGAGCGTCGTGCTCTCGAGCTCTTCGCTTCGCTCGCGGATGCGCAGAGACGCGACGCTGCGATCGCGCGAGAGCTTCGCCGCGCGCTCAACTTTGGTGGCCATGCGCGGATGTTAGCGGTCCTTCTCCCCCGCTCCGGCGATCGCGGCCTGCGCGGCCGCGAGCCGCGCCACCGGCACGCGATACGTCGACGGCGACACGTAGGTGAGGCCGACCTCGTGGCAGAAGGCGATCGACGACGGGTCGCCGCCGTGCTCGCCGCAGATGCCGATCTTGAGGTCCGGCCGCGTCTTGCGCCCACGCTCGATGGCGATGCGCATCATCGCGCCGACGCCGTCGCGGTCGAGCACCTGGAACGGATCGGCCGGGATGATCTTCTGCTCGACGTACTTCGTGAGGAAGCTCTTCTGCGCGTCGTCACGCGAGATGCCGAGGATCGTCTGCGTGAGGTCGTTCGTCCCGAACGAGAAGAACTCGGCCTTCGTCGCGATCTCGTCGGCGATGAGACAGGCGCGCGGGATCTCGATCATCGTTCCGAACTTGTACGGCACCTTCCTGCCGCGCTCCTTGAAGATCGCCTCTGCGACCGCAACGACCTGCTGCTGGAGCCGGTCGAGCTCCCCCATCACGCCGACCAGCGGCATCATGATCTCGGGCTTCGCCTTGATGCCCTTCTCGGCCGCGTCGATCGCTGCGCCGAGGATCGCCCGGATCTGCATCTCGAGGATCTCGGGGTACACCAGCAGCAGCCGGCACCCGCGCAGGCCGAGCATCGGGTTGTCCTCGTGCAGCTGCTGCAGGCGCCGCTCGATCTTCTCCTTGCGCTCGAGCTCCGCGCCGTCGGTGCCGGTCGCGCGCATCACCGCGATGTCGACGTCCACATCGGCGTACTCGCGGAGGAACTCGTGGAGCGGCGGGTCGATGAGCCGGATGACGACGGAGAGGCCGTTCATCGCTTCGTACATCTGGAGGAAGTCGCCCTGCTGGAACGGAAGGAGCTTCGCGAGCGCGATCTTCCGGCCCGGGGCGTCGTCGGCCATGATCATGTCCTGCACGATCGGCAGGCGCTCGGCCTGCCGGAACATGTGCTCCGTCCGAGCGAGACCGACCCCCTCGGCACCGAGCTCGCGTGCGAGACGGCATTCCTCCGGCGTGTCCGCGTTGACCCAGACGCCGAGGGTGCGGCGCTGGTCGGCCCACACGAGCAGCTCGATGAGCTCCTTCTCTTCGCGGAAGTTCGGTTGGATCGTCGGGAGCTCACCGAGGAAGACCTCGCCGGTCGTTCCGTCGATCGAGATCGCGTCGCCCTCGCGCACGACCTTGTCGCCGACACGCATCTGCCGCTTCGCGAGATCGATGTCGAGCGCCGCGACGCCGGCGACGCACGGGAGGCCCAGACCGCGCGCGACGACCGCGGCATGACTGGTCGAGCCGCCGCGGGCCGTCAGGATGCCGGTCGCCGCGATCATCCCGTGGAAGTCGTCGGGACTCGTTTCGGGGCGCACGAGCACGACGAGCTGTTTGGATCCCTTGAGCTCGACGGCGCGATCGGCGTCGAACACGGCGCGCCCGGTCGCGGCGCCGGGTGACGCGTTCAGGCCCTTCGCCAGGAAGCGGCCGGCCTTCCGCGCATTCTCGACCTCGACCTCATCGAAGCGCGGCAGGAGAAGCTGCTCGACGTGCATCGGGTCCACGCGCAGCAGCGCCTCGTCCCTGTTGATGAGCTTTTCGCGCACCATGTCGATCGCGACCTTGACCGCCGCGCGCGCCGTCCGCTTCGCGCTGCGGGTCTGGAGCATGAAGAGCTTCCCGCGCTCGATCGTGAACTCGAGGTCCTGCACATCGCGGTAGTGCTTCTCGAGGCGCTGCGCGATCTTCTCGAACTGCGTGTAGACCTTGGGCAGCTCGTCCTTCATCTGCGCGATCTTCGACGGCGTGCGGATGCCGGCGACGACATCCTCGCCCTGCGCGTTCACGAGATACTCGCCGTAGAGCTCTCTCGCGCCGGTGTTGGGATTACGCGTGAACGCGACGCCGGTGCCCGAGTCGTCGCCCATGTTGCCGAAGACCATCGACTGAACGTTCACGGCGGTGCCGAGGTCGTGAGCGATCTTGAACGCGTTGCGGTAGTCGACCGCGCGGCGGCCGAACCACGAGCCGAAGACCGCCTCGATGGCAAGGCGTAACTGATCGAGCGGCTCCGTGGGAAACGGCTGCTTGGTTTCGCGCCGGACGATCTCCTTGAACTCGGCCACGAGCTCTTGGAGCGCCTTCGGGGTGAGGTCGGTATCGCTCTTCGCGCCCGTCGCCTTCTTCTTCGCCTCGAGGGCGTGATCGAACTTCTCCGCCGGGATGTCCTGCACGATGCGACCGAACATCGAGACGAAGCGCCGGTATGCGTCCCATGCGAAGCGAGGATTCTTCGTCAACTTTTCGAGGGCGGCACGGCTCTCGTCGTTGAGGCCGAGGTTGAGGACGGTGTCCATCATCCCGGGCATCGACATCGCGGCGCCCGAGCGGACCGACACGAGCAACGGGTTCCTCGGGTCGCCGAGCTTCTTGCCGGTCGACTTCTCCACGCGTGCGAGCGCCTGCTCGACTTGCTCCCAGAGCCCGGGTGGGAACCTCTTGCCCGATGCGAAATACGCGTTGCACGCCTCGGTCGTGATCGTGAAGCCCGGCGGCACCGGGAGTCCCGCGTTCGTCATCTCCGCGATGCCGGCGCCCTTGCCGCCCAGGAGCGAGCGCATCTTTGCGCTGCCTTCCGCCTTGCCGCCGGCGAAGAGGTAGACCCACTTCTTCGCCTTCGCAGTTGTCTTCTTTCTCGTCGCGCGGCGGCGTGCGGGCATCAGTTACCTCCCCGGGGATGCGCCGATTCTCGCAGAAATGGGGGCGGAACCCCTCCGTTCACAGTTTTGTATGGAGGGCGTGCGGCCTTTGATCGTGCTCGGCTTGCTCTTCGTCGCGTGCGTCGATCCGGCCGTGTCGCGCACGACGCCGCCGGTCGCAACGCCCGCGATCGCTGCAACGTCCACGAGGGCAGTGGTTCTCTCCTGCGAGCCGACGCGGAAGACTGACGCCGCAGGCGTCGTCACGGCCGACGGCGGATTTGGCATCGTCGGCGAGGCGTCCACATATGGCGGGGACACGGAGGGCGCGTTCTGGCTGGTCCGTAAAGGCGCGGCCCTGGGCGACAGCATCGCGCTCCACTTCGAGCAGACCGCGGGCAGAGCACCCGCGACGTGGGTCGAATACAACGCGACGGGGTCGCCGCGCACGACACCGTGGGGCGATGTGGCCTTCAAGGTCGGCTGGAAGCCGATCTCGTTCTCGGACAGCTGTTGGCGTCTTGTCGTGGACGGCACGGACACCGGGCTCGTTGTGGCGGTCGGCCACTAGCCGCTCAGCGCTGGCAGACTTCGTGCTCGCCAGACCCCCGCGATGCGCGTGCCTGCGGTACAGTCGCCCTCCTTGTACGAACGACCTGGCTATCGCACGCTCCTCGGCCGGATCCGTAACAACGTCCGGCTGTACATCCGAAAACAGCTCGAGCTGCCACGGCAGGAGATCGCCGAGATCCTGCGCGCGAATCTGCGCGCGGCGATATGGTTCGGCGTCGCCTTCGCGTTCGTCCTGGGCACGCTCATCGCGCTGACGGTGTTCGTCATCGCGCTTGTCGCGCTGGTGCTGCCACTGTGGGCGGCTGCCCTCGTCGTGCTGCTGCTGTTCGTCGCGCTGGCCGCGCTCACCGGCTACGTCGGGTACCGGAAGCTCGAGCTTCGCGGCCCCACGCGGACCATCAATTCATTGAAGGAGACGATGCGTTGGGCGAAAAGCCGTCTGCTCGGACGGAGCGCGAGCTAGCCGACCTGCGCGCGAGCCTCGACGTCGACCTGCAGGAGCTGCGGACGCGGCTCCGCGAAGACGTCGATCCGCGGCGCGTCGCTCGCCGTCAGCCCGTCGCGGTCTTCGGGACCCTCGGTTCGATGGTCGCGGTCGGCGTGGTCACCGCGGCGCGTGGCATGCGCCAGCGTCGCCTGCGTCACACGGACAACGAGCTCGACGCCATCATCGCGCGGCTTGGCGGACGCGTCGACAAGCTGAAGGGTGGGGCGCGTAAGCGCTTGCGCGAGACGCTCCGGAGCGAGATCGGCGAGGTCGAGCAGGGGCCAAAAGCGCAGCAGGCGCTGTTCACCGCGGTGACCACGGCCGTCACCGCGGCGCTCACCCTCGTGGCGCGCCGTTTCGCGTCGCGTCTGGTCGGAGACGAGGAGCTGCCCGAGGACTCCTAGCCCGGATACGGCGCGGTGAACACGCTGAGCTTGTTCGGCCCGCCGTGGAACAGCGCCAGGTTCGAGATATAGACCGTGCGTCCGTTGAACGCGATGCTCGCCGGCGAGTTGAACGCGTTGGTCCCGGTGCCGCGGTATTCCGCGATCACGTCCCCGCTTGGCGAGAGCACCGCGATCTCGTCGGACTGGTTGGAGCACACGTACAGGTTCCCGCGGACGTCGAACGCGATCCCGTCCGCGCCGTCCAGCGCCCCGGTCCCACTTCCGCGCGCGAACAGCTCGATCGCTCCGAGGGCGCCGTTCGCATACGCGATGCGGTAGATCTCGTCGCGCGACGTCTCGGCGACGTAGAGGAAGCGCTCGTTCCGATCGAACGCGAGTCCGTTCGCACCGAAGCCCGGTGACTCGCCGGCTCGTGGCGCGAGCTGGACCGGATAGGCGAACGTCGTCGCCGTGCCGTCGGGCGCGATCTTGGTGACCGTTCCCGGGAACGAGTCGGAGACGAAGATGTTGCCGGCGTGGTCGCGCTCGAACGCGTTGGGCGCGCCGAAGCCGCTGGCGATCGTCGTCGCGGCGTGCGTCGTGACGTCGATCCGCAGCACGCGACCGCCTCCGATGTCGCCGACGTACAGACCTTCGTCAGGCACGAAGAGCATCCCGAGGAGCTTCGCGACCCCACCCGGCACGGGTGCGACGCTGATCACGTCCACCAGCGCCCCGCTCCGATCGAGGACGCAGATGTGCGCGGGTCCGCTCGTCGCATTGAAGTTCAGCGATGAGGCGTACACGTTGCCCTGAGGGTCGACCGCGACGCCTTCGGGAAGGTTGCACGTTCCGCTGAGCTCCGGACCGAAGTTCCGGACCGAGCCGACGTCGGACCCGGCGACGGCCGGCTGCGTCGCGGAGAGAACGATCGCGAGCGTGGCGAGCGACACGAGTTTCCTCATGGCTCCCCTCCTTGTGACGAATTGCGCCGAGTTTAGTGCGGGTCAGGCCAGCAGGAAGCCGACGAACATCACGCTGACGCCGAGAAGGTTGGTGAGCTCGAGGATCCCTGAGGCGCCGGTGAACGCGACGGTGCCGCCGGCGGCGACGATGAACACCCCGACCGCGATGATCGCGTTCGCGAGCGCCCGGCGCCCCTGGTTGCGCCGGCGGAAGAACACCCAGGCCGACCAGAGCGCGCCGCCGATCAGCACGAGGCTGCCCACGCCGCTGCCGATCGCCGCGAGGATGCGCGGCAGCGAGCCGTCCGGATAGCCCTTGCCCGTATCCACGGCGACCGCGATGTCGACGGGAGCCGCGAAGACCGCGTAGACCGCGACCGCGGAGAGGGCCAGCACCACGGCCAGCGCGGGCCGGCCGAAGCGCGGCGCGACGATGTAGACCGTGCCGAGCGCGAGCCATGCGACGTTCGTGATCGCGCCGAAGAGATAGAAGAGTCGGTACTCGACGTCCGTCGCGCCACCGCTGCGCGCGAGGAAGCCCATGAACGCGGCAACGGTGAAGAGCAGCAGACCGATGGCCCAGGCGAGCTGCGGGGGGCGTCGCTTGCGCAGGTACTGAAGCGCCACCGCGACCGCGAACGCGCCGGACACGAGCGCGGTGAGGAGCGGGAGCATGACGCCGAGATTAGCGCCGGCGGATCACGAGCGCCCCCGCGACGATACCCAGGATTGCGGCACTTGCCAGCGGCACCGCCGTCGCATCCACGCCAAACGCCGACCACGCGAGCGCCGTCGCGAGGACCGGATCGCGCGTCCCCACCGCCGCCACGGCGGAGAGCAGATCACGACGCAGCGCGAGTGCGACCGCGCCGGCCGCGCCGAGCGTGAGCGCCGTCGCCGCGACCGCGACGAGGACCGCGCCGATGTCGATCCGCGGGGCGTTCGCGAGCGCGAGGCCGATCACGGCGAGCGCGGCGAGATGGCCGGCCCAACGCAGCGGCACCAGTAGCCGATCGCGGACGGTCGGCATCGCGCCGGCGGCGAGCGACGCGACGGCGAAGGCCTGCACGGCGGTGAGGGCGAGCGAGTTTCCCTCCGGTCGCGCGACCACGAGCACGAACGAGATGACGACCGTGCCGAGGACGAGCGCCCCGGCCATGTCCGCTCGCCGACCGCCGGCCGCGCTGACGATCGCGGGCGCGAGGAGCGCACCCGGCGCGAGCGACAGCGCGACGAGCCCCGCCCCGGTCGCCGGATCGAGCTGCGGCGCGGCGACAAAAGCCAGGGGCACGGTGACCGCATATGGCGCGATGACGAGCACGAGATTCCGGAGCCGCCGCAGTCCAAGCGCTGCGAGGAACGGCGTGCGCGCGCCATGCGCGGCGAGATAGAGGAGCGCGGCGACCGCGGCCGCGCTAGGCGCCGAGCCGCTCCTGGAGCGCCGGCACGAGCTCGGCGATCGGCACGCGCACTTGCGCCATGCTGTCGCGGTCCCGGATCGTGACCGCGCGATCCTCGAGGGAATCGAAGTCGACGGTAACGCAGAGCGGTGTCCCGATCTCGTCCTGCCGCCGGTAGCGGCGACCGATCGCCTGCGTCTCGTCGTAGGTGCTCATGGCGTGCGGGCGGACCGCGGCCCACACCTCGCGCGCCAGCGGCGTGAGCCTCTCGTTCTTCGAGAGCGGCAGCACCGCGACCTTGTACGGCGCGAGCGCGCGGTGCAGCCGGAGCACGACGCGTACGCCCTCTTTGTCAGGCTCCTCGTCGTACGCGGCGCAGAGGAACGCGTACGTCGCTCGGTCGGCTCCCACGGATGTCTCGACGACGTATGGGATGAATTTCTCGTTCGTCACGTCATCGCGGTAGCTCAGGTCCTTGCCCGAGAATTCCGAGTGTCGGCGAAGGTCGTAGTCGGTGCGGTTGTGGATGCCCTCCATCTCCTGCCAGCCAAATGGGAACTCGAACTGGATGTCCGTGGCCGCGGCGGCATAGTGCGCGCGCTCGTCGGCCGCGTGGTCGCGGAACCGAAGCCGCTCGGCGGGGATGCCGAGGCTCGCGTGCCACTCGCGACGACGCGCCTTCCACTCCTCGAAGACGCGCGGCGCGTCCTCCGGGCGCGTGAAGTACTGCATCTCCATCTGTTCGAACTCGCGGGAGCGGAAGATGAAGTTCCCGGGCGTGATCTCGTTGCGAAAGGCCTTCCCGATCTGCGCGATGCCGAAGGGGATCCGTTTGCGGGACGATTGCTGCACGTTCTCGAAGTCGACGAAGATGCTCTGCGCGGTCTCCGGCCGGAGCCACGCGACCGAGGCGGTGTCCTCGACCGGACCGACGAACGTCTTGAACATCAGGTTGAAGCGCCGCGGCTCCGACAGCTTCTTCTGGCCGCAGTTCGGGCACGCCGTGCTCGCGAGATCCAGCGTCTTCGCGCGCCAGGCCTCGGTCAGCCGCTCGCCGTCGGGAAGCTCGTCGAGGCGGTAGCGCTTGCGACAGTTCCCGCACTCGACCAGGGGATCGGTGAAGTTCTCGACGTGTCCCGAGGCTTCCCAGACCTTCGGATGCATGAGGATGGCGCCGTCGAGGCCGACGATGTCCTCGCGCAGCTGCACCATGTCTCGCCACCACGCGCGCTTGACGTTGTTCTTGAGCTCGACGCCGAGCGGTCCGAAGTCCCAGGTGGCGCCCGCGCCGCCGTAGATCTCGCTCGACGGGAACACGAAGCCCCGACGTTTCGCGAGGGAGGTGAGCTTCTCCGCTACATCGGGCGCGCTCACGAGGCCGCGGGGCTCGGGAGCGGAGGCAGCGCGCGTATCTCGTCGAGGAGACGCGCGGCCGTGATCTCGCGGTCGATCACGTGCTGCACGAAGAAGCGCATGTGGTGCTCGAGCTCGCTCGCGAGCGATCCGTCGACGCGAAGCTGGGCCGCGCCCGCGAAATCGCTCTGCAAGAGATAGCGCAGTGATTTGAGAGCGCGCACGGTGAGCCCGAGGCCGCTGCTGAGCTTCGCGGCGCACGAGGCGCAGAGCGCGCCGCCGGCTGCGGCGCTCCACGCGTTCTGTCGTTCCTGCAGCGCCTCGCGGCACGAGACGCACTCGTACAGCTCGGGGCGGAAGCCCGCGCGATCGAGCAGGTGAAGGTCGAACCAGCGGCACACGAGGCCCGGGGCGTGCCCTGCGTCCAGGTGTCGTAGGGCAGTCTCGAGCAGATCGAAGAGCGGCGCCGACGGCTCGTGCTCGAGAGTGAAGCGGTCGGTCAGCTCGGCCACGTACCAGCCGGCCGCGATGCGCATGAGGTCGTCGCGGATGCTCGGATAGACAGCGCGCGTTTCGGCGCCGGTGAGCACGTCGAGCTCGCGGCCGCGCGCGAGCTGATAGGTGGCATGCGTCAGCGGCTCCGCGTGCCCCGCCATGCGGCTCGTCGCGCGCCGGATGCCCTTGGCAACGACGTGGAGCTTCCCGAAGTGGCGGCTGAAGAGCACGAGGATGCGATCGGCCTCTCCGAAATCGACCGTCCGAAGGACGATCGCCTCGGCGCGGTACGTGCGCGACGCCATCAGGAACGCATGCTAATCGCTCATGACGCTGCGTGAAGGTCCGCGACACGTATCATCGAACACGGTGGGAACGCACTCGTGGCAGGCGTCGCTCGAGGCACGTGTCGCCTCGATCGATGAGGAGATCCGCTCGCTGCTGACGCAGCCCGAGCCGGCGCTGCAGCCCTTTTACGGGATGATGCTGTACCACCTCGGCCTCGATGCCGGCCGGCCGCGCGGTGGCAAGCGGCTCCGTCCCCTGCTCTGCCTCCTCGTGTTCGAGGCGCTCGCGGGCGAACCGGAGCGGGTCCTGCCCGCGGCCGCGGCGATCGAGCTGCTGCACAACTTCACGCTCATCCACGACGACATCGAGGACCAGGACCCGGCGCGGCACCATCGCCCTACGGTGTGGTCCGTCTGGGGCGTGCCGCAGGCGATCAACGCCGGAGACGGCATGTACGCGGTCTCCCGGCTCGCCGTGCAACGCCTGCGGAAGCGGGGCTTCCCGGCGGAACGCATCCTCGACTTCGCGAATCTCACGGACCAGACCTGCGTCCGCGTGTGCGAGGGACAGTTCCTCGATATCAGCTTCGAGTCGCGCACCGACGTCACCGCGGAGCGCTACCGCGTCATGGCGGCGCGCAAGACCGGCGCGCTGTTCGCCGCATCGGCGCAGAGCGCGGCGATGCTCGCGAGCGACGACGCCTCGGTGCGCGAGCAGCTCGCGCGCTTCGGCGAGGAGTTCGGACAGGCGTTCCAGGCGCACGACGATCTTCTCGGCATGCTCGCGTTCGAACGTGCGTCACCGCGCGTTCGCGCGCAGCTGGACGAGCTGTTCGCGCCGCAAGCGCCGCTTCCGGCGGAGAACGTCGACCGCATCCGCGCGATCCTGGACGACCTCGGCGTGCGACCGATGCTCGAACGCGAGATCGAGGCGCACCGCGGCCGCGCGCTACACATCCTGCACGGCGTCGCCGCGGCCGGAGGGCCGCCGCTGCTGCTCCTCGATCACCTCGTCGCGAGCGCGACCGGCGCAGCCGACGAACCTGCGGCGGCCCCGACACTCTCCGCCTAAGATTCCCGCGTGTCGGACAGCGAGCGACGGGGCGGTGCCCCGGGCGACCTCATCCTCGAACCGAACGAGCGCGTCCTCGTCGCGACGCGACCGCTCTTCCTGTGGGAACCGCTGGTGATCATCCTCGTGCTGCTCGTCATCGGCGCGCTGTACGCGGCCGGTCAGGCGAACGACGTTCCGGCCGGGACGCTGCTCATCGCGGCGCTGATCCTGTTCGTGTGGATCGTCGCGCGCTGGATCCCCTGGAGCCGTAGATGGTTCGTGCTCACCGACCGCCGCGTGATCGCGAGCTGGGGCGTGCTGAATCGCAACCAGGCCGCGCTGCTGCTGGAGCGCATCCAGGACGCAAGCCTCACGCGTCCCTTCCCGCTGCGGATGATCCGCGGCTACGGCGTGCTGCACCTCGAGTCCGCGGGCCCGCATGCCGAGGAGCGGATCAGCGGCGGGCTGCGCGAGCTCGACATGACGAACGCGACCGCCTTCTACAGCGCGCTCACCGACGCGCAGACCCCGGGCCGATAGACCCGCCGACGCGTCGCATCGCGATCGCCGAGCTCAGCGGGCCGCTCCGCGATCGGGTCGACGAGCTTCGACGCCGCTGGGATCCGCAGCAGGCCGCCACGGTGGAGTCGCACCTGACCGTCATCGACGAGCCGGCCGACCTCGAGCGCCTGGGCGCGGTGGCCGCGTCGCTGCCACCGCTTCGCCTGCGCGTCTCGCGATCCGCGCGGTGGATCGCCCCGGATCCCGGCGTGTTCTTCATCGTGGACGACCCGTACGGTGACCTGAGACGTTTTCGTGAGGCCGTTCTCGGGGCCGAGCGCGCCACGTATCGCGCGCACGTCACGCTGCTGCATCGCGACAGCATCGACAGCCGCGAGCAGGTCGACGAAGCGTGGGCGGCGCTGGGCGACCTCGACCTCGCGCAGGACTTCGTCGTCACCGAGCTCGCCGTGCACGATCTCGCCAACGGTGAGTGGCGAGAGGTCGGGCGCCTGCGTTTCGGCGGCTAGGCCCGCGCTAGGCGCGGAGGCCGGCCTCCGCGGCGGTCCTCTCAGTCACGAGGAAGCGCTCCTGGGCCGCGGCGACGCCCGTGCCAAGCGCGACCGCGTGGCCGCATTCGCGCAGCGCGAGCTCCACCCCGCCGAGCGTGGCGAGGACCTCGAGCTCGCCGAGCGCGCCGAGGTGGCCGATGCGGAAGACGCGGCCGCGGAGCCGGCCGAGACCCACCCCGAGCGCGAGATCGAAGCGATCGCGCGCGCGTGCGATCAGGAGGTTCGAGTCGAGGCCCTCCGGCATGACGACCGCGGTGAGGCTGTCGGAGTAGGCGCCCGGCTCCTCGCACAGGATGCCGAGGCCCCAAGCGCGCACTGCCGCGCGCACACCCTCGGCCAGGCGATGATGCCGCGCGAAGACCTGATCCAGGCCCTCCGCGAGGAGCATGTCGAGCGCCTCGCGCAGACCGAACAGCACGAGCGTCGCGGGCGTGTAGGGGAAGAAACCCGCGGCGTTGTCCTCGAGGATCGGACGCCAGTCGAAGAAGTTCCGCGGGCTGCCGCCCTTCGCCGCCACTTCGACCGCGCGCGGCGACGCGCACACCAGCCCCAGCCCCGGCGGGAGCATCAGGCCCTTCTGGCTTCCGGTGAGCGCGACGTCGACGCGCCATTCATCGAAACGGAAGTCCATGCTGCCGAGCGAGCTCACCGCGTCGACGATGAGAAGCGCGTCACTTCGCTTCGCATCGATCGCCTCGCGAACCGCGCGTACGTCGCTGCGGACGCCGGTCGAGGTCTCGTTGTGCACGACGAGGACGGCGCGATGCTCAGGGCGCAGATGCTCCGCGACCGCGGAGGCGGGCACGCTTTGCCCCCAGCGCAGCGGAACGAGGTCGACGCCGAAGCCGAGGTTGCGCGCGGCGGCGGCGAAGCCGGCGCTGAAGTGACCGTGGTCGAACGCGAGCACCCGGTCGCCGGGCGCCAGGACATTCACGAGCGAGGCCTCCCAGGCGCCGGTGCCGGACGACGGATACACGATCACGCGACCGCGCTCGGTCTGGAAGACGCGCGCCAGGTCGGGCAGCAGGCCGCGCACCAGAGCGGCGAACGCCGGACCGCGGTGATCGATCACCGCGCGGTCCATCGCGCGCAGCACGCGCTCGGGCACGTTCGTCGGACCGGGGATCTGGAGGAACGGCCGGCCGTTCACCGGCGCAGATTCTCCGGCAGGAACGGGTCGGGCAACAGCTCGGCGAGCGTGGTGACCTTCCGCTTGCCGCCGGTCGTGGCGAGGATCACGCGCATCTCCGGCGAGAACTCGGCGAGCACCTGGCGGCACGCGCCGCACGGCGTCGGGAGCCGCTCGTCGTCGATGACGACGGCGATCGCGTCGAAATTCGCGTCCCCCGCGTTCACCGCGGCGAACGCGGCGGTGCGTTCGGCGCAGACCGTCAGACCGTACGACGCGTTCTCGACGTTCGCGCCGCTGTGGACCTTATTTCGCTTCGTTCTGATCGCCGCGCCGACCTTGTATTTCGAGTACGGCGCGTACGCGCGCTGGCGCGCGAGCGAGGCGACGCGGATCAGCTCCTCGTCGCCGGGGCCGATCTCGCTCGCGGGCGCCGGCACCTATGCCGGTTCCGCGCTGGGCTGCAGACGCGTGACGCGTACGCGGCGGATGCGCTTGCCCTCGATCGTCTCGACGACGAAGCGCGCGCCCGCCGCCTCGAACGACTCGCCCTGGCGCGGGAAGCGCCCGAGCTGCGCGGTGACGAAGCCACCGAGCGTGTCGTAGGCCTCGGTCGGCGCCACCTCCAGCGCGAACGTCTCGCGCACGTCCTCGAACGGGATGCGCGCGTCCATGAGCGCCTCGTGCTCGGACACAGGCAGCACGAGCTCGTGCTCGACGTCGTACTCGTCGCGGATCTCGCCGACGATCTCCTCGACGGCGTCCTCGATCGTGACGAGCCCGGCCGTGCCGCCGTACTCGTCCACGACGATCGCGATGTGGACCTTGTCCTTCTGCATCTCGCGCAGCAGGGCGTCCACCTTCTTCGTCTCCGGAACGAACACCGCCGGCCGCAGGAACTGACGGAGCTCGAGCTGACGGTCGCCCCGCGCGATGCGGCGGAACACGTCCTTCACGTAGAGGATGCCGATGATGTTGTCCGCCGATCCCTCGTAGACGGGTATGCGCGAGTGGCCGACCGTCGTGATGCGGTCGAGGAGCTCCTGCGGCGAGGTCTCGACGTCGAGGCCGACGATGTCGGTACGCGGGACCATGACCTCGGCGACGGTCTTCTCGCCGAGCTCGAAGATCGAGCTGATCATCTCCTGCTCCTTGCGCTCGAGCACACCCTGCGCTTGACCCGTCTCGATGAGCGCGCGGATCTGCTCCTCGGTCACGACGCCGGGCTGCGGTGCCGTCCCCCCGAAGGGGCGCACGATGACCTGGGTCACGCGGAACAGCACGGTGACCACGGGTCGTGTGAGCCAGGTGATCAGCTCGAGCGGGAACGCGAGCAGCAGGAGCGTGCCCTGCGCGTGGCGCGCGGCGATGGCGCGCGGCACGAAGAGGCCGAGCAGCACGGCGATCAGCGACAGCACCGCGACGGTCACGGCGACCGCGCTGACGTCGGTGAAGACCGCGGTCGTGTCGATCCGCAGGAAGAACGCGAGCAGCGCCGATAGACGCGGCGCGATGAACGCGGCGGCGATCCCGGCGTAGGTGAACACGATGAGGAACTCCGCCACCTGGATCGCCGCGAGGTAATAGCCGGCGCGTCGGCCGATCGCGCTCGCGCGCTGTCCGCGGCGACCGCGGAGGGAGAGCTCGTCGATGACGCCGGGCCGCCGGGCGATGTTGATGGCGGCCTCGCCCGCGGAGAGCACCGCGAGCACGACGACGAGGGCGAGCTCCAGCAGGAGCAGCTGCCAGGCGCTGGCGTCCATCACGTCGCCTTGTCTTTCCGCTCGGTCTTCCTCCGGATGCGCGCCGGGACGCCGACGGCGAGCATGTCATCGGGCACGTCCTTCGTCACCACCGAGCCCGCACCGGTGACCGAGCGCGCGCCGACTTTGATCGGGGCGCGGAGCAGCGTGTCGGAGCCGATGAACGCGTCGTCCCCGATCTCGGTGCGGTGCTTGCGCACGCCGTCGTAGTTCAGCGTGATGACGCCGGCGCTGATGTTCACGCGCTGCCCGACCTGGGCGTCGCCCACGTACGAGAAGTGGTGCATCTTGGTACCTCTGCCGAGGCGCGCGTTCTTCACTTCGCCGAAGTTCCCGAGCTGGACGCCCTTCTCGAGATGCGCGCCGGGCCGGAGGTGCGAGTACGGACCCACGGTCACATCGTCCTCCAGCGTTGCGCCTTCGAGCACCGATGCCTCGACCCGACAGCGCTCACCGATCCGCGTGTCGCGCACGATCGTGTACGGGCCGATACGCGTTCCGGTACCGATACGCGTGCGCCCCTCGAGGATGCAACCGCGATCGATGACGACGTCCGGCGCGATGTCGACGTCGGCATCGACGAACGACGAGGCGGGATCGTGGAACGTGACGCCGGCGAGCATGTGGCGTTCGCGGATCCGCCGGCGGACCACGTCCTCCGCGGCCGCGAGCTCGACGCGGGTGTTCACGCCCATTCCTTCTTCCGGATCATCGGTGCAATATGCCGCGACGCGGGCACCTTCCGTCGTCGCGAGCGCGACGAGGTCGGTGAGGAACACCTCGCCGGTCGCGTTCGCGCGCAATCTTGGCACGGCCCTCCGCAGCCACGCGAGGTCGATGGCATAGGCGCCGAGATTCGATTCAGGCAGGCGCCGCTCGTCGGCGGTCGCGAGGCGGGCCTCGACGACACGCGCGACGTCGCCGCTTCCATCGCGAACGACGCGACCGTACGCGTTCGCCGTGCCGATGTTGCCCGAGAGGAGCGCGAGCGCCGCTCCGCGTTTCGCGCGCAGCTCGGCGAGAGCGCGCAGCGTCTCGGCGCGCAGCAGTGGTGTGTCGCTGTAGACGATGAAGGCCTCGCCCGACGGGTCCGGGATGGCTTCGAGCGCGACGCGCACCGCGTCCCCGGTGCCGCGCGGAGGATCCTGCAGCGCGACGATCGCGCCGTCGCCGACGATCGCGCGCGCAGGCTCACTTTCTTTCGACAGCACGACGATCGGACGCGCGCCGGCGCCGCGGACCGCCTCGAGCACGTGCGACAGGAGCGGTCTCCCGGCCAGAAGATGCAGGACCTTGGGGGTCTGCGACCGCATCCGCGTGCCCAGACCAGCCGCGAGCACGACGGCTGGGGGTCCCGCGGTCATAGCGGTCGACGGCTTAGGCGGGTTGGGTCGCGGCGGGTTGGGGCGCCAGGGATCGAACCTGGGATCGGGGATTCAAAGTCCCCTGCCTTACCACTTGGCCACGCCCCATCGGACACGGCCAAAGGATAGGGGGACTAGCGGTGTTCCCCGGTCTTCTCGCCGTTTGAGGGCTCTTTCCCGCGGCGGATGAGCTCCGCGACGCGGCGGCCCCCCTTGCGACCGAGCTGCGCGTACCCCTCGCTGCCGAGCTGGGTCTTTCGCGCTTCCCCGCCCTTGCGGCCGAGGTCCGCGTAGCCCTTCGAGCCGAGCTGCGTCTTGCGCGCCTCGCCGCCCTTGCGCCCGAGCTTCGCGTAGCCCTCGGTGCCCAGCTGACCTTTGCGCGCCTGGCCGCCACGCTTGCCGATCTCCCGATAGAAGGACGCCCCGTGCTTGCCGGCCGTCGAGGTGCCACCCTTGGAGCCGGCTTGACGCACGGTCATGTCGCCACGTTTGTCGTCCATGCCCTTTCACGTTAAGGGGACAGCCCTCGCTCGCCCGGTCTAGCGACCCTTAGCCACCCAGCGTGTGCACACGGGCCGCGAGGCCGATCCGCCGCAGCGCGCGTGCGGTCCGGAGCGCGTGGCGGTGGTCATCCGCGACGGCGAACAGGGTGGGCCCGCTGCCACTGAGCGCCAGCGCGATGCCGTGCTCCGCGGCGCGCGAGCGAGCATCCGCGACGGCGGGGCAGAGACGCTCAGCGGCCCCGAGCAGATCGTTCCGCGCGTTGTCGCGCAGGAGCTGCGGGCTGACCGCGTGCTGCGCGAATCCATGGAGCAGTGCATCGACCGCGCCGTCGGCCTGGCGGTCCTCGCTCCGCAGCGCGGCGAAGACATCCGCCGTCGCGAGACGCGCGCCGAGGCGAACGATCACGATGTGCGTCGGCGCCAGACCGGTCAACGCCTCGACACGTTCGCCCCGCCCGCTCACGAGCGCTACGCGCGCGCCACTCGCGAAGAACGGAACGTCGGAGCCGAGGGTCGCCGCAAGCGCGACGAGATCGAGGTCCGGGCGCTGCCAGATCGTCGCGAGGGCGCGCAGTACGGCGCCCGCGTCGCTCGACCCCCCACCGAGACCCGCGGCGACCGGGATGCGCTTCCGCACGTGCACGAACGCGCCGGGATCACGACGTGCGGCTTGGGCCATCGCGTGCACCGCGCGATCCGCGAGCTCGCCACCGGGCGGTGCGCCGACGTCCGGCACGAGGCGCACCACGAGTCGCCGGTACGGAGCGACGCGCACGCGATCGGCGAGGTCGATCGTGGCGAACACGCTGCGAAGCTCGTGATAGCCGTCGGCGCGTTTTCCGGTGACCGCCAGCGCGAGGTTGATCTTCGCCGGCGCGAGCAGCGTGACCGCGTGCGTCATCGCCCGGCCGGCGTGGGGACCGACGGGACGCCGAGGGCGCGCGCCAGCGCGACCCATTCCTCGAGCGTGAGCTCCTCGGCGCGGCGTCGCGGCTCGATGCCCGCACCTCGCAGCGCGGACTCGGCGCGGTCCGGCGCGACGCCCGCCTCGTGACCCAGAGCGCCGCGGAGCTGCTTGCGGCGGTGACGGAACACATCGCTCACCAGCCGCAGGAACGTGTTCCGGTCGAGTGGAGCGAACGCCGGTCGCGCGCGTGTGCGCAGAGCGACGACCGCGGAGCTCACCCTCGGTGCGGGGCGGAACGCGCTCGGCGGGACGCGGCGCACGATCCTCGCGTCGGCGAACGACTGCACGAACACCGAGAGATACCCGCGCTCCTTCGCCGACGTCGCCGTCGCGACGATGCGGCGCGCGACCTCCTCCTGAACGAGCACGACGACGAGCGGCGGCCGCCGATCGTCGCCGATGAAGCGCTCGAGCAGCGGCGTCGTGATCTGGTAGGGCAGGTTCGCGACGATCCGCGTGGGCCGTCGCTCCCCCAGAGCGAAGAGGTCGACCGCGAGTGCGTCGGCCCGGACGATGTTGACGTTGCCGCGTCCGGCGAGCGTTTCGCCCAGCACCGCCACCAGACGCTCGTCGATCTCGACCGCGGTCACCGAGCGCGCGCGTGCGGCGAGCTGGGCGGTGAGGACGCCGGGGCCGGGACCGACCTCCAGGACATCGTCGCTGGCGGACAGCTCGGCGGCATCGAGAATCGCCGCCAGGACGTGGCGGTCGACGAGGAAGCGCTGGCCGAGCGACGACGCGGCGCGCACGCCGTGCCGGCGGAGGACGCTCTCGAGCGCGCTCGGGTCGACGACGTCCATCGCCGCAGCCTACGCGGCGGCGATTATTTGCAGCTCCACTGCGCCGCCTGGCCATTTCGGAACATGTACGCGGCGGTATTGGCGTTCGCGACCGCGTCGAACACGCTGGCGCCGCCGTAGCCGGCCCGCACGCTGTTCGCGGCCCAGGTCGCGGGCATGAACTGGAAGAGGCCCGCCGCGCCGGACCGCGCGTTCACCGCGTACGGGTTGTACCGGCTCTCGCACCAGGCGACCCGCAGCAGCTGATCCGGGTCGGCGCCCCACGCCGCGGCCGCCGAGCCGATCACCGCCGCGATGTCGGAGGGCGCGGGCGCCGGCTTCGTACCAACGCGCCGAACCTCGGCGACCGGGCTGACGACCACGGCGCTGGCGACCAGCGCTCGGCCCGCCTCAGCGCCGTCGACGACGTGGACGCGGTAGGTGTTGTCGGCGAGTCCGGTCAGGCCGGCGCTCACCAGGGTGGTCCTCCCGGCGGCAAGCTCGGCGTCGTAGATCACCTCGACCGAGAAGGGAACCGACTCCCTGACGACGGTCTCGTAGTCCGCCACCCGCACGAGGTGGATCACGTCGCCGGCATTCACGATCGCGTCGGACGCGATCGAGACGTCGTCCTGGGGACCCAGCTCGATGCCGTTCACCGCCAGCGCCTCGGCGACGGTGACCGCCCGTGGCGCGCGGAGGCCCGTCACGCCGGTGGCGTCGACGAGCGTGAGCGGCACGCTCGGCGCGGCGAGGTGCAGCAGGGCCGGGGCCGGCGGCGGCACGTCCCGCGGGAGCGATCGTGATACCGGAGCGACACGTGCGGCGTCGATCGCGGTCGCGGCCTCGCCAAGCCCGGCGACGGACCCGAGCGCCCACGACGCGCCGAACACGCAGAGCGTCAACAGCGCGAGCGACGCGACGCGCAGCAGCTCAGCGACTGGTGTCCGAGGCACCTTCCCCACCCTCCACCCCCTCACGCCCGGGACATGGCGATGCCCTAGGTGTACTGAGGGGGAACGGAGTAGATGCTAGCAGAGGCTTCGGAGGGGGTGTTTAGGCGCCTGGGCGCCTGTTTAGACGAGCAACTGGACGGTTATCGCCCGCGCGGCGCCTTCCAGCCGAGGCCCTCCAGATGGGCTCGAACCGCGGGCCCGGTGTCGTTCCGGCCCAGCGCGGCGTCAACGAAGGCGTTCACGTAGCCGATCTTGTCGCCGCAGTCGTAGCGCTGGCCCTTCAGCTCGACGGCCCAGACCGGGGCGCCCTCGCGTGCGAGCTCGGCGACGGCGTCGGTGAGCCAGATCTCTCCGCCGCGGCCGGGCCGCTGTTTCGCCAGGACGTCGAAGATCTCGGGCTCGAGGATGTACCCGTGGACCGCCGCGAGGTCGCTGGGGGCGTCCTCGGGCGCCGGCTTCTCGACGATCGCGATCACACGCCGGGTCGCCTCGTCGACCTCCGTCCCGGCCACGACGCCGTACCGGCTGATGTCCTTCTTTCCGACCCGGATGCAGCCGACCACGCTTCCACCGCCGAGCCGCTCGCGCGCCTTGATCAGCTGCATCAGCGCGGGCTCCTCGCCGAGCATGATGTCGTCGCCCCAGAGCATCGCGAAAGGCTCGTCGCCGATCAGCGGGCGTGCCTGGAGCACCGCGTGCCCGTTCCCTTTTGGCTCGGCCTGCAGGACCGACTTCACCTGCGCCAGCCGCTCGGCCCGCTTCAGGAGCTCGAGGTCCTCCCGCCGCATGTCGGCCGCGAGTCGCGCCTCGATGCGCGGGTTCGGCTTGAAGTATGCCTCGATCCACTCCTTGCCGGGGCCGACGACGAGGACGACGCGCTCGATGCCGGAGGCGGTCATCTCGGTGACGACGAGCTCGATGACCGGTGTGTCGACGACCGGGATGAGCTCCTTCGGCACCGCGCGGCTGATCGGCAGGAAGCGCGTGCCGAGACCGCCGGCCGGGATGACGCCGTACCTCACCGGCCGCACCGCCGGCGCATAGCCGTTGCTCTCGGGTGTCATCGATGCGCGACCGCGACGCTGAACGGCACGACCTCCGTCGCACGCACCGCGAAGCCGGTGACGGCGAGGAGCGGCGCGCGCCGATCGCCCGAGGTGTCCACGTCCAGGTCGAGCGTCCCGGCGTCGACGCTGCGGCGGTCCACCGTGGTGCCGGCGGCCGTGAAGCGCAGCAGCTGCACCAGGAACCGCTGGGAGACCGCGTTCGTCGAACGCACGAAGCCGCTCGCCTGCCAGCCGTTGTCGCTCTCGGCATCGTCGCTCAGCACGCCGCCGCTGATCGTGATGTCGTCCAGCGCCATGCCGTGGAGGCTGAGCGCTCCGTCGGTCACGTACTCGAAGCGGAGCTGGACCTCCTTGCCCGCGTACGCGGAGAGGTCCACCTGCTGCTGGATCCACACCGGCGCCCGGCCGCCGCCGGAGACATCGGTGAAGCCGTTGCCGAGGTTGTCGCCGTTCGGGTCGTCCCGCGTCGTGGCCGGCGCCGCGAGCGTCGTCCAATGCGCGCCGCCGTCGGTCGACACCGCGACGTACCCATAGTCATAGTCCTTCTCGATCTCGTACCAGGTCCAGAACGAGAGGGTCGGGCTGGTCGCGGCGCGCAGGTCGACCGTGCGCGTGAGCGTGCTGTCCAGTCCGTCGGCCCGATCCGACCACCACAGCGCGTTTCCGGAATGCGGATCGGTCGGGAGCAGCTTCGCCTGCCGAGCACCGTCGAAGTGGATCGTCATCGCCGCACGCGGCAGCTCGACGTAGCGCGCGGCGTATTCGTGCGTGCTCGACGCGAGGGTGTTGCCCAGCGTCACGCGGTCCTGATCCGTCGGGCCCGCCGGCGTCCGAAAGGCCAGGCCGCTGGGGTAGCTGTACCGCGCTTCGGCCGACGACCCGATGAACGCGTTCGCCGCGGCGAAGTCCGCGAAGAGCTCCTCGAGGCCGCGCTGCCCCCGCGCCCGGAGTACGGCATCGAGGTCAGCCGGGGTGTCGATGCCCTTCGCCATGAAGGCGTTGATGAGGTCGTCGCCGCCCGCCTGCTGCCGTGCGAACTCGAGGAACAGGTAGGCGAGCCCATAGTGCGCCTGCGACTGCTCGAGCTCGGGCCAGTCGTTGAGCTGCGTGTCCGGCAGGGAAAGGAACGTCTGCGCGTGCAAGACCGGAAAACCATTCGCCTGCTCGCACAGCTGCGCCTGACCCTCGTTGAACCACACCGAGGACCGCTTCTGCTTCCCGTACTGGATCATGTGACAGAACTCGTGCGCCACGATCGAGCTGAGATAGCTCGTCCCGGGACGGGCGGCGAGCGAGTTGATGTAGACCATCTCGCGCTCCGCGGAGAATTCGTTCACCCAGAGCGGGAGCTCGTCGGACGAGCTGAAATAGCCCGCGGCGGCACCCGGGATCTTCGCGAGCAGGATGTTGATGTGCGGATCGGAGTCGACGCCGGGCGACCACTCCGAACCGTAGAGCCTGCGGTCCGTCGGGTAGACCTTGTTCTCGAACGACGACGCACTCGCTCCGAGCTGATCGACGTCGACCTGCACGTCGTTCTGCACCCACCACTTCGCGTGATCGGTGACCACCCGCAGCGTCGCCGTGATGCGGATGGGCTTTTTCGCCGCGAAGTCGTAGGTCCAGAAGGGGACCTGCGTTCCGACGTTCTCGACCAGCGGTGTCGTGCGGACCGGCTGGAACTGGGCGGCCGGCTGGCCGTCGCGGCCACGCATCCGCCGCGTGAGATCGAAGATGTCCGCCTCGGGGAGCGACTTTGACAGCAGCGCGGCGCTCATGTCGGACGCGAGCGGCGCCACGCTCGCGCCGGGGGCCGTGCTCGCGGCGCTGGTCGCGCTGGCGCTGGGGGAAGGTGAGCGGTCCGTCCTCGTCTGGGGCGGAAGGCACGCGCCACCGACGAGGACGAGGGTGAGAAGGATCGCAAGACGCCGCGGCACGTTCACAACCGACGGTAACCGTCGGCGAGCGTGCGCATCGCGACGACGCGGCCGCCGCGGTGGTAACGCCGCGGCACGCGCCGACGGATTCCAACCAGGATCTCGTAGCTGATCGTGCCCACCGCCATGGCGAGATCGTCCGCGGTCTGCCGCGCCGTGCCCTGAGCCCCGATCACCACCACCTCGTCACCCTCGCGCGTCGCCGGAAGTTCAGTGACGTCAAGCATGACGAGGTCCATCGCCACGCGCCCGGCGAACGGCAGGGCCCGCCCGCCGAGGAGGACACGACCGCGGCGCCCGAGCGCCCGGGGGAGTCCGTCGCCGTAGCCGACGGGCACGGTCGCCACGCGGCCGCCCTGCGGCAGCCGGTACTCCAGCCCGTAGGAAACGCCGGTCCCCTTGGGCACCGCGGCGACCCGCCGGACCCGCGATCGCCACTCCAGCGCGGGTCGGAGCGCGAGCGCGGCCGCGAGATGCGGCGCGGTGTGAAGGCCGTAGAGCGAGACGCCGGGACGGATCGCGTTGCAGCCCGGAACGGGGCCCAAGGCGGCGACGCCCGCGCTCGCCGCGGCGTGGATCCAGCGCGGTGGCGTCGGGATCGCACTCAGTACGTCGGCGAAACGCGCGAGCTGCGCGCGGTCGCCGCTGACATCCGCCTCGTCGGCGGTCGCCAGGTGCGTGAACAGGCCCTCGACCTCGAGGTGGCGGAGCTCGCGCAGGCGGGCCAGACGCGCGGGCGCTTCCGCGGCCGGTGCGCCGAGACGCGTGAGGCCGGTGTCCACCTTGAAATGCACCCGAGCGGTGCGACCCGCGGCCGCGGCGGCCTCGTCGATGAGTCGCGCATCATCGAGGTCCCACACGACGAGCGCGCAATCCGCGGCGACGGCGGCCTCGGCCTCCGCGCGGTCCGTGGCGCCGGAGAGCACGAGCACCGGCGCGGTGATCCCGGCCCGGCGGATGACCAGCGCCTCTTCCACCGTGAACACCGCGAGCATCGCCGCTCCCGCCTCGGCCAGCGTCTCCGCCACGGCTTCGACGCCGTGGCCGTAGGCGTCGTCTTTCACGACCGCGATCACCTCGCCGCCGCCTCGGTTCCTCAGCGCGACGAGGTTCGCCGCGATCGCGTCGAGATCGACGTCGACGACGGTCGACCGCAGCGGTACGGCGACGCTCACAGACGAACGAAGGCGGGCAGCGACAGCCTGAGCCGGCGCTGACGCACGAGCGAAGTCTGTACCGGCGTAGCCACTATTTCGCGAGGATCTCACGCAGCGCGCGCGGCATCGCGTCGACGATGTCCGTCGCGAGCGCGCCGGACTCACCGATCTCCGACGCGAGCAGCGCTCCCGCGCGCCCGTGCACCCAGACCGCGGCGGCGGCGGCCGCGAGCGGCGCAAGCCCGCGAGCGACGAACGCGGCGACCGCGCCGCCCAGCGCGTCGCCGGAGCCGCCGACACCGAGCGTCGGATTCGGAGCGTCGTGGACGTACGTGCGCTTCCCGTCGCTGACGACCGTGACCGCGCCCTTCAGGACGACGACGGCGTTCCACGAGGTCGCGTGGCGCTCGGCGAACGCGACGCGTGCGGCGCCGGTGGGCACGACGCGCCCGGCCAGCCGCGCGGCCTCGCCGTCATGCGGCGTGAGAATCGTGGTCTTCGGCAGCGCCGCGGCCCAGTCCTCGGTGCGCGCGAGCGCGTTCAGACCGTCGGCGTCGATCACCGTGCCCACCGCCTTCGCGTTGCGGAGCAGCGCGATCACGAAGTCGTCGGTCCCCGACGCGTGCGCGAGGCCCGGCCCGATGAGCATCGCGCGGATCTTGTCGCCGAAGATGGGCGTGACCTGTGCGGCCGCGCCGGTGGCGACGACGCCCGGCTGCGCCTCGGCCAGCGGGAAGAAGGTGACGTTGGGATCCTGGCCGGCGACCATCTCCACCAGCGAGCGCGCCGCGGCGACCGTGACGACGCCCGCGCCGCACCGCAGCGCGGCCCGCGCCGCGAGCAGGACCGCACCGGGATAGCGATGAGAGCCGCCGACGATGAGGACGCGCCCGCGCGCTTCTTTGCCCGCGTCCGGCGGGAGCGGCCGGAGCGAGGCGCGCACGATGCGCGCGTCGAGCGCCTGGCTCGGACCGCTCAGCGCACGCCCACGGCGACGGCCACGGCGAGATCGCGGATATGGGAGATGCTGACCGTGAGCGGCTCGGCGAGGCCGAGCGCGCGGCGCCGCTGCTCGGCGCGACCGTGCAGCGTGACCGTGGGCTGACCGTACGGCGTGCGCCTGATCTCGATCTCGCGCCAGCCGACGCCGCGCACGCCGAGCCCGAGGACTTTCGAGACCGCCTCTTTCGCCGCCCAACGTCCAGCGAGGTGCAGGACGTTGCGCCGGCAGTACATGCGCTCCCACTCCGTGTACACCCGCGTCAAGAAACGCAGGTCGTGCTTCTCGAGCACACCGCGGATGCGATGCGTCTCGATGATGTCGATCCCCACCTCGGTCGCGCCGGTCGTCACTCGACCGTGACGGCCTTCGCGAGATTGCGGGGCTGGTCGACATCGTTCCCGCGCCGGTCAGCGATGTGATACGCGAGGAGCTGCAACGGGACCACCGCGAGCACCGGCGACAGCAGCTCGTGGACCGCCGGGATGCGGATGATCTCGTCGGCGTGACGGGTTATCTCCTCATCGCCGTCGGTCGCGAGCGCGATGACGATCCCGGCGCGAGCGCGTACCTCCTGGATGTTCGAGAGCATCTTCTTGTACACGCCGTCCCGCAGCGCGATCGCCACGACCGGCAGGGTCTTGTCGATGAGCGCGTTCGTCCCGTGCTTCATCTCACCCGCGGCGGTGCCCTCGGCGTGGATGTAGGAGAGCTCCTTCAGCTTGAGTGCGCCCTCGAGCGCGGTCGGGTAGTTCACGCCACGGCCGAGATGCAGGAAGTTCGCGGCCGACGTGTACCGATACGCGAGAGCGCGGATCTTCGCGTCCTCGCGGAGCACCGCGTCGATGAGCGTTGGCAGGTGGAAGGCCTCCGCAAGCAGCTTCGCCGAGAGTTCCGGCGCGATGGTGCCGCGCCGCTGCGCGAGGTACACCGCGAACAGAAAGAGGTCGACGAGCATCGCGGTGTATGCCTTCGTCGAGGCGACGCTGATCTCGGGACCGGTGTGAAGGTAGATGACGTCGTCGGTGAGGCGCGTGGCCTCGCTCCCCATCACGTTGCAGAACGTCAGGAGCCGCGCGCCCCGCTCCTTCGATGCGTTCATCGCCGCGAGCGTGTCGGCGGTCTCTCCCGACTGGGTCACAGCGATCGTGAGCTGACCGCTCGACACGACCGGGTCGCGGTAGCGGTACTCCGACGCGATCTCGACGTCGCACGGGATCTTCGCGAGGCGCTCGATGAGGTACTTCCCAACGAGCGACGCGTGGAGCGCGGTGCCGCAGGCGACGAAGGTGATGCGCGGGAGCGCCTTCACGAAGTCGTCGGTCATCTTCACGTCCGCGTCGAAGACGACCCGGCCGGTCGCGCGATCGACGCGGCCGAGCAGCGTGTCGGAGATCGCGCGCGGCTGCTCGGCGATCTCCTTGGCCATGAAGTGCTTGTAGCCGGACTTCGCGGCGCCGATGGGGTCGAGCTCGATCTTCTTGGGTGGCCGATCGATCGCAGCGCCGTCCTGAATGCGCCGGAACCGCACGCCCTCTTGCGTCACCACCGCGAGGTCTCCCGGCTCGAGGAACGACATGTCGCGCGTGTGCTCGAGCAACGCGGTCATGTCGGAGGCGACGAAGTTCTCGGCCTTCCCGTGGCCGACGATGACGCCGCCGGCGTTGCTGATGCGCGCCGCCACGATCGTGCCGGGATGCGTCGTGGAGATGAAGACCAGCGCGGCGGCGCCGTCGAGGCGCGGGAGCACCGCGAGCGCGGCGTCCTCGAGCGATTTCCCGGTCTTGAGCTCGTCCTCGAGCAGGTGCACGACGACCTCGGTGTCGGTCTCCGATGAGAACGTGTGTCCGGCGGCGACGAGCGGGGCTTTCAGCTCCTGGAAGTTCTCGATGATCCCGTTATGGATCACCGCCGTCGCCGACGTGCAGTCGACGTGCGGGTGCGCGTTCTGTTCCGTCGGGCGGCCGTGTGTCGCCCAGCGCGTGTGGCCGATCCCGGTGTGGCCGGCCGACGGATGCGTCGCCACGACCGCCGCGAGGTTGTCGAGCTTGCCCTCAGCGCGCAGGACCTCGAGCGCGCCGTTCTGTTGTACCGCCACGCCGGCGGAGTCGTAGCCGCGGTATTCCAGCCGACGCAGGCCGCCCATGAGGAGCGGCAGGGCCTCGCGGGGGCCGACGTACCCGACGATCCCGCACATGTCTTAGGTCAGCTCCTTCTGCGCGACCTCGGCCAGGCGCGCCGCGGTCGATGACGCGACGGCCGCGTCGCGGGCCTCGACCGTGATCCGGAGCACCGGCTCCGTGCCCGACGGCCGTACCAGCAGCCTACCGGTCGTGCCCAGGGCGTCGGCCGCCGCCTTCATGGCGGCCATGAACGGGGCGCTCGACTCCCACTGCGCGCGGCGTGACGCTTTCACGTTCTGCGTCACCTGCGGCCAGCGTTCCATGTCGGCGGACAGCTCTGCCAGCGGTCGGCCCTCCGCTCGGATGAGATGCATCACCTCGAGCGCGGTGAGGATCCCGTCCCCCGTCGTGTGGTACTTGCGGAAGATCACGTGGCCCGACGGCTCGCCGCCGAACAGCGCACCGGTCCGCACCATCTCTTCCCACACGTAGCGGTCGCCGACCTTGGTGCGCACGAGCTCGATGCCGTCGCGCGCGAGGGTCGCCTCGAGACCACCGTTGGACATGACCGTGCCGACGACGAGCTTCGGGTCCAGCTGGCCGTGCCGGGCGAAGTGCCGCGCCGCGAGCGCCAGCACGAAGTCGCCGTCGTGCACCGCACCGCGCGCGTCGACGGTCATGACGCGATCGCCGTCGCCGTCGAACGCGAAACCGATGTCGGCCTTGCGATCGACGACGGCCCGCTGGAGCGCATGGGGCTGCGTCGCCCCGCAGCCGGCGTTGATGTTCGCGCCGTCTGGGGTATCGAACAGCGTCAGCACCTCCGCGCCGGTCTGCGCGAACACCGAGGGCGCGACGCGGTAGGTCGCGCCGTTCGCGCAGTCGAGGACCACGCGCAGGCCCTCGAGCCTGGGCGCGAGCGACACGAGGAAGTCCTCGTACTCCTTCACCAGGCCGCGCGAATCGCCAACAAGGCCGATGCCGCCCTCGGTCGGCCGAGGGAGCGCGTCGTCGCCGGTCATCGCGGTCTCGATCCGGTCCTCGGTCGCGTCCGGAAGCTTGAGGCCGCCGTGATCGAAGAACTTGATCCCGTTGTCCGGCGCCGGGTTGTGCGAGGCGCTGATCACGCCACCCGCGACGAAGTCCCCGGTGCGCGCGAGATATGCGAGACCGGGTGTGGGGATGTGGCCGACGAGCCGGACCTCCATGCCGACCGAGCACAGTCCCGCCGCGAGGGCGCTCTCGAGCATGCGGCCGCTTCGTCGCGTATCGCGGCCGACGACGACCCGATGCCCGGGTCCTCCGAGGACGTCGCCCGCCGCCCGGCCCAGCCGCAGCGCGAGCTCGGGCGTGAGGTCCTTGT
>VBEZ01000157.1 GCA_005882255.1 Chloroflexota bacterium
ATCGGGCTCGGCGCCGCGGTGGACTACCTAGAGGCGGTCGGCGTCGCGAAGGTCCACGAGCACGAGCTCGCGCTGGTCGCGTACCTCTTGCCCCGCCTCTCGGGCATCTCCGGCGTCGAGGTCTACGGGCCCAAGACGCTTGACGACCGCGTCGGCGTGGTCTCGTTCAACATCGAGGGCATCCATCCGCACGACGTCGCGACGATCTTCGACCGCGAGGGCGTCTGCGTGCGCGCCGGCCATCACTGCAACCAGCTCCTCATGACACGTCTCGGCGTCGCCGCGACGACGCGCGCGTCGTTCTACCTCTACAACACGACCGACGAGTGCGATGCGCTCCTGGGCGCAATAGACAAGGCCAAGAAAGTGTTCAAGGTGTAGCGATGGACGACATGTACCGTGACTACATCCTCGACCACTACAAGAATCCGCGGAACCAGGGCGAGCTCGTGGGCGCGACGAACACGTACAGCGACTCGAATCCGCTCTGCGGCGACGAGCTGAGCATGGCGCTGCGCATCGATGACGACCGCGTCGCGGACGTACGCTTCAGTGGCAAGGGCTGCGCGATCTCGCAGGCATCAGCATCGATCCTCACCGAGGAGATCAAGGGCAAGACGCTCGACGAGATCAAGGCGATCGACCGCGATCACATCCTGGAGAATCTCGGCATCCCGATCAGCCCGGCGCGCATCAAGTGCGCGCTCCTCAGTCTCAAGACGCTGAAGGGCGCGGCGTGGGGTCTGCCGGCGTGGCCAGACGAGGACGAGGCGAAGGCGCGCTCGGCCGGACAGGGGAGATAGCAATGACCGTCGACGTTCGCAAAGAGCTTCCGGACAACTACAAGTTCGGCTGGGAAGACAAGGACGCCGTCTACCGCAACGTGAAGAAGAAGGGTCTGTCGGAGGACGTCGTCCGCGAGATCAGCCAGGACTACAAGCACGAGCCCGACTGGATGTTCCAGCGGAGGCTGAAGGCGCTGAAGCACTACCGCGCGCGCTCGATGCCGACGTGGGGCGCCGATCTCTCGGGCATCGACTTCGAGGACATCTACTACTACCTGAAGGCCTCGGACTCGTCGAAGAAGGACTGGAACGACGTTCCGGCCTACGTGAAGAGCACGTTCGACAAGCTTGGGATCCCGGAGGCCGAGCAGAAGTACCTGTCGGGAGTCGGAGCTCAGTACGACTCTGAATCCGTTTACCACAACATCCGCAAGGACCTCGAGAAGCTCGGGGTCATCTTCATGGACACCGACACCGCGCTGAAGGAGCACGAGGACATCGTGAAGCAGTACTTCGGCACGGTGATCCCGGCGAACGACAACAAGCTCGCCGCGCTCAACACCGCCGTGTGGTCGGGTGGATCGTTCGTATGGGTGCCGCCGGGCGTCGAAGTCACGATGCCGCTGCAGGCGTACTTCCGGATCAACAGTGAGAACGCGGGCCAGTTCGAGCGCACGCTCATCATCGCGGAGCCCGGTTCGAAGGTGCACTACGTCGAAGGGTGCACGGCACCTGTATTCACGACCAACACGCTGCACAGCGCCGTCGTCGAGATCATCGTGAAGGAAGGCGCCGACGTCCGGTATACGACGATCCAGAACTGGAGCCACAACGTCTACAACCTCGTGACGAAGCGCGCCGTCGTTCAAAAGGGCGGCCGCATGAGCTGGATCGACGCGAACCTCGGCAGCAAGGTCACGATGAAGTACCCGAGCGTCTATCTCACCGGCGAGGGCGCGCACGGTGAGGTCCTGTCGGTCGCCTTCGCGGGTGACGACCAGCACCAGGATGCCGGTGCGAAGATGATCCACGCCGCGCCGAACACCACCTCGATCATCACGAGCAAGGGCATCAGCAAGGGCAGCGGCATCCAGAGCTACCGCGGTCTGGTGAAGATCTACGCGGGCTCTCACGGAGCCAAGAGCACGGTGCGCTGCGACGCGCTCATGCTGGACGACACCGCGCGAAGCTCGACGTACCCGTACATGGAGATCGACGAGGACGACGTGACCATCGGCCACGAGGCGTCCGTCTCGAAGGTCGGCGAGGAGCAGCTGTTCTACCTCATGAGCCGCGGCCTCTCCGAGGCCGACGCGACCGCGATGGTCGTGAACGGCTTCATCGAGCCGATCGTGAAGACGCTTCCGATGGACTACGCGATCGAGATGAACCGCCTGATCCAGCTTCAGATGCAGGGAGCGATCGGCTGAGCGTCACCACCGTCGCCGCGCCGTCACTGCCGCTCGACCGCGAAACGGTCGAGCGGCTCAGTGTTGGGCGCGGTGAGCCCGCGTGGCTGCTCGAGGACCGGATCGCCGCGCTCGAGCGCTTCGAGCACGCCGAGTGGCCGACCGGGCAGGAAGAGGAATGGCGGCGCTTCCCGCTGAAGGACCTCCCTCCGGTGCGCGCCGAGCTGCTCGACGTGGCGCACCCGCCCAGCGAATACGGCTCCGTGCCGCTCGACGCATCCCGGAAGGGACTGGTATTCGACCGCTGGACATCCGCGGTTCGCGACCATCCCGATCTCGTGCGCCGCTGGCTACCCGACGGCGGTGGCATGCCGAGCCACGCCGCATTCCGGGCCTGGACGGGCGCGCTCTACGGGCACGGCAGTACGTTCCTGTACGTGCCGGCGGGTCTGCACGTCGAGCTGCCGCTCGAGGTGCACAAGCGCTGGGCGGCGGGCACCTCGCCGATCGTCTTCCGCACGCTCGTCGTAGCCGAAGAAGGCTCGTCGGTCACGCTGCTCGAGGAGCTCTCGTCCGAGGGCGGCGGCCCCGGCCGCATCGCGGTGCCGTCGGTCGAGATCCGCGCCGGACCAGGCGCGATCGTCCGCTACGTCGGCATCCAGCGGTACAGCGAGGACGTGTGGGACATCGGGCAGCAGCGCAACATCTCCGAGCGGGACAGCTTCCTCGCGAACTTCAACGTCCTCGTCGGGAGCAAGCGCACCAAGCTCGGCGTCGAATCCGACATCCGCGGCAACGGCGCGGTGGTGAAGCTCTACGGTCTGGTCGCGGGTGGCGACCACCAGCGCATCGACGTGAACTCGTTCCAGCGCGTCGACGGCAAGGCATCGACGAGCGATCTGCTGTATCTCTCGGCGCTGTATGAGGCGGCGCACGCGATCTTCTACGGCGTGATCCGCGTCGAGCCCACCTCGAGCGGCACCGGCTCCTATCAGGAGTGCCGGAACATGCTGCTCTCGGACAAGGCGGGCGCCGATCCGATCCCCGTCTTGGAGATCCTCACCAACGACGTGGTGCGCTGCGGCCACGGCGCCACGGCGGGTCGGATCGACGACACCGAGCTCTTCTACATCATGTCGCGCGGACTGGATCGTTCGACCGCCGAGCAGATGCTGGTGCGCGGATTCTTCCAGCGCGTCGTCAACGACATCCCGGACGTGCAGGTCCGCGCGCGCGTGATCAGTGCGCTCGCGCCGCGCATCGGTCGCATCGCCGAGGTCGAGGGAGCCGCCGCCTGAGCCGCTTCGTCGGCGTCGCCAACACCGGCGACATCCCGCCGGGCGAGGTCGCGGTGGTCGAGGCGGAGGGCAGGAGTCTCTGCGTCGGGCACTGCGAGGACGGCACGTGGGGCGCGATCGACAACGTCTGCACCCACGACGGCGGTGTTCTCGGCGAGGGCGAGCTTGAAGACTGCCTGGTGGAGTGCCCGCGTCACGGCGCGCGCTTCGACCTCGTCACGGGGGAGGTCAGAGCGTTGCCGGCGGTGTTCCCCGTGAACGCGTATCCAGTGCGCGTGATCGACGGCCGCGTTGAGGTCGACCTCGGCGTGCCGACGAAAGAGCTGGAGATCGGCTAAGAGTCGGTCGAACATTGACTTCGCGCACCCGCGGAATAGAGTCGCTGGCGACGCGCGCAGGCGTTGACCAACGGCCTACCACGCATTCGCCCATCTTGCCGCATTCAAGTGACCCGTCGTCGCGTCGGAGGGTCGACGAATGCGCAATTTCAGGAGACTCCTTGTCCTCGTAGGCTTTGTTCTATTGGGTCTGGCCGCGTTCCTTGGAGCGTCGCCGGTCCTTGCTGCCGGGCCGACCGACTATCTCGCAGACATGCCGACCGTCAAACAGGTGACCGCTGCATTCGTCGGCACAGACACCTTCGACACGGCGGCACGTCAGTACGTCGCGTTCGAGCGCCTGGACATGATGATGAGCAAACTGATCGGCAACAGGGACGTGACCGGACAGGTGACGCAAGAGGAGCGCACGCTACGCAACGCCTACCTCGGCGGCTGGACCGGTCTTGTGTCGCAGGTCACCGCCAGCCTGCCCGAAGATCAGCGTGCCTTCTACGTGGGCACGCGTTTCACGGCCTGGAGAGCGCTGATCGATCACTACATGGCCGATGCGCAATTCAATCAGCAGTTCCGATCCCTATTCCCGGCGCGGTTCCAGAACACATACGCCACCCTGCTGGCGGATCAGGAGCGCATCGTCACGTCTGGTTTTGTACCGTCTACGCCCGGGCCCCCGGTGGCCGTTCAGGCGGCGAACGCCGCAGTTTCGGTGCTCGAGGCGGTGCTCCGGCCGTTGCTGCCGATCGGTCTGTTCGTGATCGGATTCGCGCTGCCCTTCCTCTTCAAGCACGGTCGCCTCGAGCTCGACAAGAAAGATCCGTTCCACCTCTTCGTCGGCAAGCGGGTTTACGACCTGACCCACGTGACTGGCCTGGTGACCGGTACTTCCAAGCTGGCCACGACCGACGTGTACGGCGGCGGTGGTGGAAGCAATGCGAGCGGAGCTGTGGCACCGGTGAGGATCTACAGCTCCACGACCATCCACGATCA
>VBEZ01000158.1 GCA_005882255.1 Chloroflexota bacterium
GCACCGGCCGCTACGTGGTCGGCCGCGGCCGGCCGCAGTCGGAGTTCGACGCCGAGGTCGTGTTCCGCGCCTGCGAGCGATTCGGTACCGCGGTCGAGATCAACTCCCGACCGGAACGCCTCGACCCGCCGAACGACCTGCTCGCGCTCGCCGTCGAGGTGGGCTGCCGGTTCGCGATCAACACGGATGCGCACGCGCCCGGTCAGCTGGAGTGGCAGCCGTACGGCGCCGACAAGGCGGTCGAGACCGGGGTGAGCATCGACCGGGTCGTGAATTCGTGGTCCACCGACGAGCTACTCAAGTGGACGCGGCGATAACCTGCGCGGTCCACAGAGTGGAAGTGTCTTGAAGTCGGCGTAGCCTGGCGACCGTGAATCGCGTCGCTGTCATCGGGGCGGGCGGAGCGGGCCTCGCGGCGGCACAGGCCCTCGCAGCGCGTGATGTCGAGTTCGTGGTTTTCGAGGCGGGGTCGGGCGTGGGCGGCAACTGGCGATACGGTAACGACTCGGGACTAAGCTCGGGCTATGTTTCCCTGCGGGCAAACACGTCGCGTCGGCACACGACCTTTCGGTGTTTTGGGATCGGCAAGACCAAGTCCTTCTTCCCCGGCCATGCGGAGATGCTCGATTACCTGGAACGTTTCACCGACCGCTTCGACCTTCGCCGTCGGATCCGATTTCGCACTCGCGTAAGCCAGGCGACTCCGGTCGATGGGGAGTGGGAGGTGACCGCGGGAGGCACCCGCGAGCGCTTCAGCGCCGTGGTCGTGGCCACGGGGTTCAACAGCATCCCTCGCTATCCCGACTTCCCCGGCACGTTCTCCGGTGTTCAGATGCACACGCACGACTATCGCGTGCCGGCGCCCTTCGCGAACCGCGACGTCGTCGTCATCGGACTGGGATGCTCGGCGGCTGAGCTCGCGTGCGAGATCGCGACGGTGGCACGATCGGTCTCCCTCGCCGCACGTTCAGGCTCTTGGGTCGTGCCGCGCCGGTGGGGGCGTGTTCCGGTGGACTGGTTCGATACTCGGGTCGGTAGTTATCTCCCGATCGACGTCCGTCGGAGAATTTTCTCGGTCATCTTTCGTTTGGCGGCGGGCCCGCGACAAGGCACCGGGCTACCGGCCCCCGACCGCCGGCTGGGCGACAAGCCGATAACGGTTTCGGACGTGCTGCTGCCGCTTCTGCGGAAGGGCCGGATCGCAACGTGCCCTCCAGTCGCCGAGCTCCGCGGCGATCGCCTCCGCCTCGCGGACGGCACAGACCTGATGGCTAACGCACTGCTCTACGGCACCGGATACCGGACGACGTTCGACTTCCTCCCGCCCGAGGCCGAGAGTCCGACCAACGAGCACGCACCCCTCTACAGAGGAGTGGTGTCCTTGGCGAAGCCCGGGCTCTTCTTCGTCGGCATCGCCTTCGCGCATGGAGCGCTCCTGCCGGTGATGGAGGCTCAGGCGAACTGGATGGCCGATGTCGTGCTGGGTCGTCTCGCGCTCCCGCCGCTCGAGACGATGCGCCGCTCGGTCGAGCGTGACGCCGCTGTCAGAGCCCGGGATTTCGACCCGCGCTTCGGGTTCATCTGGGACCGCGTCCCGTACTGCCGCTCCCTCGAAGCGGAGAGCGATCACGCGCGCCGGTCGCCAGGTCGCCCCGCGCAGAGCGCCGCCGCGCCGACGGTGGGTTAGGGACCGCACACTAGGGGCGTGCCACCGACGACGCGCTACGCGGTGACGGACGACGTCCACATCGCGTACCAGACGCTCGGCGACGCACGGCGCGATCTCGTCTTCGTCCCGGGCTTCATCTCGAACGTCGAGCTCTGGTGGGAAGAGCCCGCGGCCACGCACTTCTTCGAGCGGCTCGCGACGTTCTCTCGGCTGATCCTCTTCGACAAGCGCGGCACCGGCCTGTCGGACCGCGTCGCCGACGTAGCGGTACTGGAGCGGCGCGTCGACGACCTGCAGGTGGTGATGGACGCGGTCGGCGCGGAGCGCGCCGTGATCATCGGCGCGTCCGAGTCGGGCCCGACGGCCGCGCTCTTCGCCGCAACCCATCCCGAGCGGGTATCGGCGCTGGTCCTCGTCGGCGCGATGGCCCGTTGGACGTCGACGCGCGATTACCCATGGGCGCGGAGCGCCCTCACCTACAGGATGGTGATGCGCACCATGCAGGCCAGCTGGGGCACGGGGATCAGCATGCCGCTCTACGCCCCCTCACGCTGGACCGACAACGGCCTGCGCAGCTGGTGGGCCCGCCTGGAGCGAACGAGCGCGAGCCCCGGTGCGCTCCGCGCGCTGCTCGAAGCAAACATGAACCTCGACGTGCGCGCGATCCTGCCGACGATCCAAGCGCCGACGCTCGTCGTCCACAGCACCCGCGATCGGGCGGTCAAGGTCGGCGGAAGTCGGTACATGGCTGGCGTCATTCCGCACGCGAAGTATGTCGAACTCCCAGGCGGCGATCACATCTTCTTCGGCGCGGACGCCGACGCCCTCCTCGTCGAGATCCAGGACTTCGTCACCGGTGTCCGGCCACCGCCGGATGCGGATCGCGTTCTCGCCACGATCCTGTTCACGGATATCGTCGGATCCACCGAGCGCGCGGCACAGCTCGGGGATCGCGAGTGGCGACGCCTGCTGGCCCAGCACTATGAGCTGACGCGCGAAGAGATCGAGCGGCACCGCGGCAAGCTCCACGAGCTGACGGGCGACGGGGTGAAGGCGACCTTCGACGGACCGGCGCGAGCCGTGCGGTGCGCTCGAGCGATCGTCGATCGCGTCAAGAGCATGGGGATCGAGATCCGGGCGGGCCTCCACACCGGCGAAGTCGAAGTCCGAGGCGGGAACCCGGGCGGCATCGCAGTGCATATCGCCGCGCGTGTGGCTGCGCTTGCTGGCCCGAGCGAGGTCGTCGTTTCGAGCACCGTAAAGGATCTCGTGGTGGGTTCAGGTCTCCGATTCGCAGACCGAGGTACGCATGGGCTCAAGGGAGTTCCGGATACGTGGCGGCTGTTTTCCCTCGAGTGACGAGCCGGGTCCGCTTGAGACGTTGCGAAGCATCTCCATCTCTTCAACTGCAGCGAGTCAGACGTGGGGTAGCGTGGCCGCGAAGGGAGGGGCGATCTCCGTGACCACTCAACTCCCGGCGCAGCCAACGCCGCTCGTTGGTCGCGACCGCGAGGTCGCCGCGCTCCACGAACAACTCCTCCGCCCCGACGTTCGTCTGTTGACGCTGACCGGGGTGGGAGGCGTCGGCAAGACGCGCGTGGCGTTGGCCGTCGCGCAGCGGGCCGAACGCGGTTTCGCCGACGGCGTGCGCTTCGTCGACCTCGCGCCGGTGGGCAACCCATCCCTTGTCGAAGCCGCGATCCTGCGATCGCTCACGACCGGAGAGGCCGGTGCCCACGACCGACTCCAGCGGCAGCTCCGTTCGGCGAACACCCTGCTCGTGCTGGACAACTTCGAACATCTCGCGCTCGCCGCCCCACTGCTGTCCGACGTGCTCGCGGAGTGCCCCTCCGTCCGGATGATCGTCACCAGTCGGCGGGCCCTGCGTTTGCGGTGGGAGCACGAATGGCCGATCACGCCGCTCTCGGACGCCGCCGCGGCCGAACTCTTCATCGAGCGCGCCACCGCGCGCGATCCGTCCTTCGCCGCCGACCGACGAGCGATCATCGCGATATGCGAGCGTCTCGACCGGCTGCCGCTCGCGATCGAGCTTGCTGCCGCGCGCGTGAAGACGTTCTCGATCGGCGGCCTCGCGCACGCCCTGGAGCGCCCGCTGGCGCTCCTGACCGGCGGCGGGGTCGATACGCCGGTGCGGCATCGTGCGTTACGCGACGCGATCGCGTGGAGCTACGAACTGCTGTCGCCCGCGCAGCGCTCGCTCTTCGAGCAGATCGGCGTGTTCGTCGGAGGCTGCAGCGTCGACGACGTCGCGGCGGTCGTTGGCATGGCGCCCGATCGCGCGGCTGCCGGTCTCGCTGGGCTCGTCGACGAGAGCTTGCTGGTCGGAACGGCTGTTGCTCAGCGCGCGTCGCGTTTTCGGATGCTCGAGACCGTGCGGGAGTTCGCGCTTGAGCGACTGACGGGATCGGACGGCCTGGAGAAGGTACGGCGAGCCCACGCCATGCACTTCCTGCGCTCGGCCGAACGGCTGCGCCCACTGCTCTTCGGCAAGGATGAATTGACCGCCTACGCCGCGTTCGAGACCGAACACGACAACCTGCACGCCGCCCTTCGCTTCTTTCTCGATCGTGGCGACGCCGAGCATTCCGCCCGCGTGGCGATCGCGCTCTCCCGCTATTGGCACACGCATTGTCACCTGGTCGAGGTCGAACCCTGGGTCGAGGAGGTGCGGGCCGCGTCTGACACGCTCGATGCGACCACTCGCGCGCAGCTCACAGCACTCGCAGGTCAGATCGCGAGAGAGCGCGCCGAAGGCGCGCGGGCGCTGGCCCTCTTCGAGGAAGCGCTGACCCTCGCCCGGATGACCGGGGATCCCTCCAGGATCATGAGTTCCGTAAAGGACCTCACGTGGCAGGTGTTCGCGTCCGGAGATAACGCAAGAGCGAAGGCGCTCCTGGAGGAGCTCCGCTCCCTGTTAGACGAGCGCGATGACCCCAACATCCGGCGCATGATGCTTGCGATACGCGGCGATGTCGCGCGTTCCGAAGGCGAGCTCGACAAAGCTCGCCAACTGTTCATTGAAGCGAATGAGCTCGCGCGTCGAATGGGCAGCCGGCGCTACTTGGCCCACGGGCTTCAGGCGGTGGCCGAGCTCGTTGAGCTCGAAGGCGATCATCGGGGTGCCTCCCTCCTCGCTCGCGACGCTCTTGTCATGTTCCGCGAGCTCGGTGGACGCTACTGCCTCGCGGAGTCCATCGGTGACGCCGCGCGGCTGCTGGCGATACGACGGGAGGACGCTACCGCAGCAACCCTCTTTTCCGCAGCCGAAGAATTACGTCACAGCGTTGGGATGCTCTTGACCGCGCGCGTGCAGCAGGAGCTCGATGCGCGCGTCGCCGCCGTACGGGCGCGCTTGGGCGAACCCCGATTCACCACCGCATGGACGGGCGGGCGAGCGTTGGGCTCGTCGCAGGCGGTCTCACGAATCCACAGATCGCGCGAGAGCTCGTGATCGGCGAGCGTACCGTCGACACCCACGTCGAGAACGTGCTGCACAAGCTGAGCTTCTCCTCGCGAGCGCAGGTCGCGGCGTGGGTGACCGAGCGCCGTCTCCGCGCCGAAGCTCGCTGAGCCCGATCTCCGTCCGCGATCTCCGTCTTTGTACGGAGGTGGCGATCGCCGGCGCGCCATAACGTCCCGACTCATGCCCGACTCGCTCCGCGACCTCATTCACGCGTACGCACTGAGCCGTGACCCGCAGTTCTTCGCGCCCGAGGCGACCATCGAACAAATGCCCGTTGGCCGGGTCGTGCGGGGCCGAACGGCCATCGGCGCGATGCTCCGGTCCTTCTACCTCGAGGCGTTCTCGAATGGAGACGAACGTATTCGGTGCATCGCCGTAGACGACATCCGACGGATCGGCGTGGTCGAGTCGATCTTCCGTGCCCGCCACGCGCGCGCGGCGCTCGGCATTCCGCTGACCCAAGTCGAGGTGCCAATGATCGGCATCTACGAGTTCGAGGCGGACCAGATCGCGCGGGGACGCGTCTATTTCGACGTCGTGACGCTTCTCGGTCGGTTTCGCGCGGACACGGCGACCGCGCCAGGGGAGGGGGAGAAGGGACGAGGTTAGACCGCGCCAACCCGGCGATCTTCAAGAACTGGATGAGGAGAACGCGACGATGAAGACGACCAGATCCGCAAAGCGAGCATTCGTGCTCACGGCGTGCCTGCTGTTCACGGCGATCCTGCCTTCCCGGACCGCGGCGAGCGATGGTGCGACGGTCATCGCGACCGTCGACCTAGGCGCGAATGAGACGGCATTCGCGTTGGCCGTCAACGCAAGAACGAACAAGACGTACGTAACACCTGGGCTCGAGCTCGGATGCGACTCGCAGTTCGTGTCGGTCATCGACGATCGCACAAACACCGAGCTGGCTCCGATCAAGGTCGGCCTCAGCCCCTTCGGCCTCGCCGTCCATCCAAAGACCAATCAGATCTACGTGGCGAATGCGGGGGGTTGCACCGAGAACGAACCGTCGAACACGGTGTCGGTCCTCGATGGCAACACTGACCTCGTCGTTAAGACCATCGCGCTGGACGGGCTCGGTCCTGCCTTCGTCGCGATCAATCCCAAGACGAACAAGATCTATGTGACCTTGAGCGGCGGTTGCTGCATCGACGG
>VBEZ01000159.1 GCA_005882255.1 Chloroflexota bacterium
TGGTCCGCCTCGACCAGCTCGTGGACCGCATCCTCACCGGCGTCCGCGTGGAGCACCCGGACCTCACGCTCCGCCGCGCCAGGTTCGATCTCCGTGCGACCGCGATCGTCACGCTGAAGGAGCTCGCGCCGATCGCGCGCAGGCACCGACTCGCCGGTCCTCACGAGGGCGCCGCGATCTGGGTTCGCGGCGACCGGCGGCGTACCGCCGAGGTCCTCGCCGGCCTGGTGCACAACGCGACGAAGTACGCGCCCGAGGAGACGCGGATCAACGTGCGCGTCGAGCGGCGCCGCGACCGCGGCGTCGTGCGCGTGGTCGACGAAGGACCGGGGGTCGCGCCGCAGGACCGCGCGCGGATCTTCGAGCCGTATGTCCGCGCCGCGGCGCACGCGGAGCTGCCAGGATCCGGCATCGGCCTCTTCGCGTCGCGACGCGTCGTCGAGGCGCAGGGCGGCGACATCTGGTACGAGGAGAACGCCGGGGGCGGTGGCGTGTTCGTGTTCAGCGTGCCACTCGCGACCGAGGCGCGCGTGTGACGAGCATCCTGGTCGTCGACGACGAGCGCGCGATGGTCGGCATGGTCGCGGCGCTCCTTGGCGAGGATGGCTACGAGGTGGTCACCGCGTACGACGGCGAGGCCGCTCTCCGCCGGCACGCCGAAGAATCGCCCGATCTCATCATCCTCGATCGCGGCCTGCCCAAGCTCTCCGGCGACGAGGTCTGCCGGCGCATCCGCGCCATGTCGTCGACGCCGATCCTCATGCTCACCGGCGAGAAGGGCAGCGACGAGCGCGCGCGGCTGCTCGACCTCGGCGCCGACGACTATCTCGAGAAGCCCTTCTCGAAGAAGGAGCTCTCGGCGCGCGTGCGCGCCCTGCTGCGTCGCGCCGTTCCCGCGGCACGCTCGCGGCCCGCGGCCTCGATCGGGAAGCTCACGGTCGACGCGCGCGCGCATCAAGCGACGGTCGCGGGCGAAGCGCTCGATCTGACGCCCACCGAGTTCCGGCTGCTCGCCGCGCTCGCGACCCGCCCGGGTGAGGTCGTGGATCGCCGCGCGCTCCTGCGTGCGGGCTGGCCCGAAGAGCGCGATCCCGATCCCGAGTGGCTGAAGGCGCACCTCGCGCGCCTGCGTTCGAAGCTCGACGGCGCCGGCGCGCCGGCCCTCTCCAACGTGCGCGGCGTCGGCTATCGCCTCGGCTAAGACCGCGGGGATCGCCCCGCCGATCGTCTGCGCCGCGCTCAACTTCGCCGCGGCGTTCGCGCTGCTGCTCGTGCTCGCGCCGGCGACGCCGCTGGTCGCCGATCCGGCGCAGCGTCTCGCCTACGTGGGCACGCACCTGCTCGAGTGGCGGCTCGGCTGGCTGACCTGGATCGCCGCGGCCCTGTCGCTCCTGTGGTTCTACTGGTGGTGGCGTGATCGCGTGGGCGCGTCCTACCTCCCGCTCGTCTTCGGCGGGCTGGGACTCGTCGCCGACGTGGCGGCCGAGCTCATCCTCATCGTGGGCGGCGTCGAGACGTACGTCACGACGTCGCCGTTCGCGTTCGCTCTGACCGGCGGCGTGGCGAACGGGCTGTACACGATCTGCGGCATCGGCCTCACGCTCGCGACGCCGCTCAGGGAACGCGCGCGCGCGTTCGCCGCGGTGATGTGGGGCGCCGGTGTCGCTCTCAGCATCGGGGCGTTCCTCGACATCCCGGTCATCACCGCGGGCGCGAGCGCGGTGCTGTTCGCTCTGTTCTGCCCGTGGTGCGTCTACCTCGCGGTGAAGCTCCGCTGAGACGCGTCATCGTCCTCGGCGCGGGCTTCTTCGGCCGCGCGATCGCGCGCCGGCTCGCGGATGTCGGGATCGCGCCGGTGGTCGCATCGCGTTCGCGGGGCGACGTGCGCATCGACGTCGAGGACGACCGCGCGATCCGCGAGGTCCTGCGTCAGGGCGACGTCGTGGTCGACACCGTCGGCCCGTTCCAGACCCGTTCGACCCGTCTGGTGGAAGGCGCGATCGAGATCGGCTGCGACGTGGTCGATCTGTCGGACTCGCTCGCCTACGCCCGCGCCGTTCTCGCGCTCCACGATCGCGCGGCGTCAGCCGGCGTGCGGCTCTTCACCTCGTGCAGCGCGATCGCGACCGTGGCCGCGTCGGCGATCCGCGCGAGTGGAACTGTCGCGCCGGAGACCTGCGATCTCTTCCTCGCGCCGGCCTCCGCCGAGACGGCCAACCCCGCGACGGTGCGCGCGTTCCTCGCATCCGTCGACTGGTCGCGCTCGCGCGAGTTCCCCGCGGACCGACGGCGGGGCCATCGGGTCGAGAGCGCGGCTGCGGCGCTGCTCCCGCGATCGTGGCCGAGCCTGCGCTGGGTCGACTTCTGGGTCGATCCGAATGCGCCCTTCGCGGCGAGGTCGCTCGCGCTCGCGTCGCGGTTCGGGCTCATGAGCCTGCTGTCGGCGGTCGCGCCGCTCTCCGCGCGCCTCCTGGGTCGGCGTGAGGGATCGTTCACCGTGGCGCTCAGCGAACAGGGGCGCTACTCGCTCGTGCGCCTCGCCGCGCCGCGCGGCAGCTATCTCATCGCCGCGGAGCCCGCGGTGCTGGCGGCGGAGTCGCTTGGGAGTGGCGCCGCGATCCCGCCCGGCGTCGTCCGAAGCGACGCGCAGGTCGATCCCGCGACGCTCTTCGCGCGCCTGCGGGAGCTCGGCGTAGACGTGCGCCCATCGCCGAAGACCTGGTAGGCGCTGTTCTTGTCGCCGCTCTTCGCGTAGCGAGTGGTGGGTCGCATCAGAACGCGATGAGCGGACGCCACGTCCCGAGCGCCACGCTGAGAGATGTCGCGCCGGCGGCGAGCACCAGCGCGCCCGCGACGAGCGCACCGTCGGGCAGCGTGAGCGCGCGCGGCCGGGCGAGCGTCCGGCACTCGCGCGAGCCGAAGCCGCGAGCGTCCATCGCGAGCGCGAGTCGCGTCGCGCGCCGGATCGCCGCGACGAGCAGGCCGAGAGCCCGACCCGGGAAGGCGCGGAGCCGGTCGACGATCGTGCGGTCGGCCTCGATGCCACGCGCGCGCCGCGCGAGACCGAGCACGTCCCACTCGCGCGAGAACAGCGGGAACAGGCGGAACGCCGCGAGCGCGCCGACCACGAAGCGCGAGGGCGCGTGGGCGTGCTCGACCAGCGCATCGGCGAGATCCGTCGGGTCGATCGTCGCGACCGCGAGCATGCCTGCGAGCGAGATGCCGATGATGCGGAGCGCGATCGCGCCGCCGGCCACCGCGCTGTGCGAGAGGAGCGCGTTGAAGACGCCAAGGCTGGCCGCGCCGACGAGCAATGGCACGGCGCGCGCGGCGAGCGAGCGCGGCGGTAGCCCGCTGAAGCGTGCGGCGACGAGCAGCGCGGCGACCACGATGCCTGAAGTCACGAGGTCGACGGTGATGAACAGCGCGAACATGAGGACGAGCGCGGCGACGATCTTGGCGATCGGATGCGGGCGCGCGAGCGGAGCGGCCGGATCAGGGATGAGCGGCTGGAGCAGCCTCACGCGGCGCGGCCGCCCGCGAGGCGCAGTGTCCGGTCCGCGAGCGAGGTGACGAGGTCCTCGTCATGCGTCGCGAAGAGCGCGGCGCCGCCGCCGTCGCAGTGCGCGGCGAGGAGCGCGACGAGCTCGGCGTAGGTGCGGCGGTCCTGGCCGAAGGTCGGCTCGTCGAGCACGAGCAGGGGCGGAGCCGTCGCGAGCGCGGTCGCGACCGAGAGGCGGCGCTGCTCTCCGCCCGAGAGCGTGAACGGATTCGCGGCCGCGAGGTGGGTGAGATGCAGCCGCTCGAGGAGATCCATCGCGATCCGCCGCGCGTCCGGCGCGTAGCGACCCGCGCGCAGCGGGCCGACCATGAGCTCCTCGTCGACACGGCCGGCCACGAACTGATGCTCCGGATCCTGAAACACGGTGCCGACGCGCGCGACCAAACGGCGCGCCGGAAGCGACCAGGGCGCGATTCCGTCCTCGAGCGCCACGCGTCCGCGCGTCGGCCGCAGGAGCCCCGCGACGAGGAGCGCGAGCGTCGACTTGCCGGAGCCGTTCGGTCCGGTCACGGCGAGGGCCTCGCCCGCGCGTACGGCGAGGTCGACGCCGGCGAGCGCCCAGGTCTCCGCGCCCGGATAACGGAACGCGATGTCGTCGGCGCGCGCGAGGTCCGCGCCGAACGCCGTGCGTCGTGTCGGCGCCGCGGGCGGCGGACCGGGCACCCACACGCCGAGCTCTGCGAGCCGCGCGCCGTAGCGCGCGAACACCTCGCGCGGAGCACCGTCCGCCACGACGCCGCCGCCCGCCTCGATCACGACGACGCGATCCACCAGCGGCAGCGACTGAACGACGTGGTGCTCCACGAGCACGAGCGTCATGGCGCCCAGGTCGGCGAGCGTTTCCCTCACCAGCTCCGCGCCGACCGGATCGAGATTCGCCGTCGGCTCGTCGAGCAGCAGCAAGCGCGGACGAAGCGCGAGCACGCCGGCGATCGCCAGGCGCTGCTTCTCGCCGCCGGACAGCGCCGCCGTCGGCCGGTCCTCCGGATACGGAAAGTGCACCTGCGCGAGCGCGCGGTGCACGCGCGGCCAGATCGCCGCAGTGGGAACGCAGTGATTCTCGAGCCCGAACGCGACGTCGTCGCCGGCGCGCGCCATCACGAGCTGCGTCTCCGGATCCTGGAACACGATGCCGGTCGCGTCGCGCGCGTCGTGCGGC
>VBEZ01000160.1 GCA_005882255.1 Chloroflexota bacterium
GGACGACGTCGGCCACGGCACGCACGTCGCGGGGACGGTCGCGGGCGGCGGGTCCGTCTACCGCGGCGTCGCGCCGGGCGCGTCGCTCGTCATCGCGAAGGCGCTGAGCGCGGCGGGCGGCACCGAGGACGCGGTGCTCGCGGCGATGTCCTGGGCGAGCAAGCAGCAGGTGCAGGTGATGAACCTGTCGCTCGGCGGCCCCGGCTCGCCGACCTCGCCGCTCTCGCGCGAGGTGGACGCGCTCGCCGCTGAGGGCATGATCGTCTGCGTTGCCGCCGGCAACGCCGGCCCGGCCGCGAAGACGATCAGCTCGCCCGGCGACGCGAAGGGCGCGCTCACCGTCGGCGCCGCGGACAAGACCGGCGCGCTCGCCTTCTACAGCTCGCGCGGTCCCGTCCCCGGCGTGCGCTACGGCAAGCCCGACCTCACCGCGATCGGGGGCGGCGTCACGCAGGGCGCGGCCTGCGCGTACGGCACCGGCGTCGCGAGCGCGCGTGCCGCCGTCCTCGCGCAGGATCCGTGCGGCGTGCCGCCGCGCTACGTACGCATGAGCGGGACGTCGATGGCCACGCCGCACGTCGCAGGGATCTGCGCGCTCCTCCTGCAGGCCATCGGCGACGACCGTGCGAGCGCGGTCGCGCACGCGGACCGCGTGCGCAAGGCGCTGCTGGCCTCGGCGCGGGCGATGCGCGGTACGAAGAAGAGCGAGAGCGGCGCGGGCCTGGTCGACGCCGAGCGCGCCCTGGCTTCGCTGCGTCCGAAGCGCCGCGCCGCCGCCTGAGGCGCGCGCCCTACCGGCCGATCAGGCGCCGCGTGAAGGTTCGACCGTCACGATCTTGATGAGGCCGACGAGTTCAGCGAAATCTGCTGGATTACGCGTGTACAGGGGCAGATCGGACGCGAGCGCGGTCGCCGCGATCAGGAGGTCGAGGGCCCGCCTACCGCGGGTCTTGCGTCCTGCGGCCGCGACCGCGGCGTAAACGCGGCCGTATGCGCGGGCCACCGTTCCGTCCACCGGCAGAGGGACAAATGTCGCCTCGGCCCGTTGCAACCTGTCTTGGCGGCTGGCGCGCTCTGCGGGGTCGGAGGTGGCGTGAGGTCCAGCCGCGAGCTCGGCCAGCGTCACCGCTGACACCGCGAGTTCGATGGGCAGGTCAACCGGGTCGATCCGCTCGAGTTCGATCACCACCGACGTGTCGAGGATCCCGCGCGGCCGGCGCTGCTCACGCACGTGGGGTCGCATCTTGGTCGAGCAGAGCGTCGACGTCCGCGCGGAAACGCTTGGGTTCGACGGCCGGTGCGCCGGCGAAGACAGCGACGGCGGCTTCGGCGGCGACGAACTGCCGCTGTCGGAGCGGGGTAAGCTCGCCGACCGCTACGCCGTTTCGCGTTACGACGAACGTCTCCCCCCGGTCGAGCGCGCGCATGATCTCGCCACTCTCATTGCGCAGCTCTCGCTGTGTGATCTCCCGTGCCATTTGGACCATTGTAGCACATGTGCTACGCCCACCAAAGCTGATGCGGCCGTCGGGCAGGTTGGCGAGGCGGCTCGTCGCGTCTCGACCGCGACGAGGGCGGCATCCGCTGATATCGCGTGGGCGGCTATCGCCGGGATGCGCAATCGGATCTACCAGCAGTACGGAAGCCTCGACGTGGCGATCCTTCGCGAAACCGTCGCTCGTGACCTTTCAGCGCTACTGAAGCGTCTCGACGCGATGCTGCGCTGAGCTGTCGTTCCTGTACTACGCCACGATCGGCCGGTGATCGCCACGGTCAGCGCCCAGCGACGGCGCGTCGCGCCTCGCGTTCGAGCGGCTCACCGGGGTCGGGATCTTGCTCGATCTCGGCGAGCGCTGCGCGCACCTTTCGGTTGGGTTCCGGGGGGAACTGCCGCGCCACGTCGGCCGTCTCTCGAAGCAGCAGCAGACGCCGACTTCGCACGATGTGTCGAGACGTCCTCCCCGAGTATCTCGTCGAGATCACATGCGCGGCCTTTCCCGCGATCGAGCGCGCGCCGGTTCCGGAGGATCTCCGCGTAGAACTCGGGATCGGACATGATCTCGAGGGTGGCGTCGAGGCTCGTCGCCTCCTCGTGGCTCATGAGCACTGCGGCCGGACGCCCGTGTTTCGTGATCGTGACGCGTTCGTCGCGGCGCGCGACGTCATCGATGAGTCCGCTGAGCTTCGCTTTCGCTTCGGCCAATGGCACCGTCTTCACGATCTGACCAGTCTTACAGACCAATTTCGAACTGCCAGCGCGCTGGGTCAAGCGAGCCATCGGGAAGGGAACGCATTCAGACTTGCCACGTGTCTGACTCTGAGATACATTGTCTTACATGACGAGCCCGTTCTCGCTGCGCATGGATGACGACACGCGGGAGGAACTGGTCAAACACGCCGAGCGGTCGGAAGTGAGCCCATCCAAGCTGGTGAACCGGTACGTCAAGGAGGGTCTGCGTATGGATGAGCATCCGGTGATCGCCTTCAAGACAACCCCGCACGGCAGGCGGCCCGTTCTCGCCTCGCGCCCTGGCCTGCAGGTGATCGACATCATTGGCACCTGGCAGGACGAGCGGCAAGATGTCGTCGCGACAGCGCGGTACTTCCGCATCAGCGAAGACGACGTTCGGGCCGTCGTGAGTTACTACGCTGACTACAAGAAAGAGATCGACCAAGACCTCAACGCGCACCTTGAGGCGCAGGAGAACTACAAGCGTGTGCTGCATCAGCGCGACGCACGTGCCCGTCGGCGTGTCGCCAAGACTTGAGGCTATTGCTCGACGAGCACTACAGCCACACGATCGCAGAGGAACTCCGGCGGCGCGGTGTCGATGCCGTGGCCACGCAAAACGAGCGACCTGAACTCGAGGGACAGGACGACGACGTGATACTCCGCGCGGCGACGCTGGAGCGCCGCGTTGTCGTGACGAACAACGTGCGCGACTACGCTCCGCTCGTCGAGGAATTCGGTCTGCGTGGAGAGCCGCAGTTCGGCGTGATCTTCACGGATGACGCTACGTTCCCGCGGACGCACGCTGGCATCGGGCTGATCGTTCGCGCGCTCGCTGCCTTCGTCGAGGGCGCCCCGGACGACGACCTGCTGAACGGGTGCATGTACCTTCCGCCGCTCGAGTAGCCGCGTCTATTCCAACCACCCGATGTCGCGCTGACGTTTCCGCGACACTTCACGCGCCGTGATCACGCTCGCGCACGCGCTCTTCGGTCTCGCGCTCACGCTCACGACCTGGCGCGCGCTCACGCAGGACTGGCCCGATCAGTTCGGCGATCCGGCGGTCGCGTCGGCGCTGCGTCTCCTCATCCCGTTCGCGGCCGCCGCGGGCAGCGTGCTCTCGATCGCCGCGGGCCGTCTCGGTGGCGATCCGGCGCGCTCGTTGCGCCACGACGCCCTCTCCGCGGTCGGCCTCTTCGTCGGTCTCGCCTTCATCGCGCTCGGGCCCGCGCCGCGCGACGCCATCGGCCTCGCCGCGATGCTCATCGTCGCCGCACGGCTCGTCCCGGCGGCGTGGTGGACGATCCGCTTCGGCGCGCCGCCGCTGTTCGTCTTCGCGCTCTGCCTCAGCGCATACAGCGGCATGGCGACCTGGCGCGTCGCGGCCTCGCTCCCGCTCGGCGATCAGGTCTTCTACCTGCTCGCCGCCGATCGCCTGACGCACGGCGACCTCGACGCGACGATCGACCCGGCGCGCTTCCAGGACCTCGTCGGCATCCCGCCCCAGCCGTCGGACGTTCCGATGCACGTCGCGAACACCCCGGTGGGCCCGCGCCAGATCCAGGGCTACGTGCTCTCCGCGCTCATCGTCCCGGGTTGGGTCGCCGCGGGGCAGCTCGGCGCGACGCTCGTCATCGCGGCGCTCGCGGCGTGGGCCGCGATGCAGACCTGGCTCCTTCTCGGCGAGACCGTTCCCGACGCACGCATTGCGCGTGCGACCTGGGCGCTCTTCGCGCTGCTCGCGCCCTTCACGACGCTTGCCGCGCACATCTATCCGAACGCGCTCGCGGCGGCGCTCATCACCACCGGCTATCGCTACGCATTCACCGCGCGCCATCGCCGTTACGCGCTCGCCGGCGTGCTCCTCGGCGCGACCGCGTTCCTCAATCCACGCGACGGACTCGTCTTGCTGACGCTCGCGCCCTTCGTGTTCGCGCATGGGCGTGCCGCGTTCACGCGCTTCGCCGTCGCGGCCGTCGCCGTCGTGCTCGTCGCGGCGCTGTCGAGCCTCCTCGTCTACGGGATCCCGCTGCCGTACGCCGGCTATTTCGTCTGGCTCGTCGCGCCGTCCGCCGGCCTGCCGCCCGAATCGACCTTCACCTTCTATTTCTGGGTCGGCCTGCCGGCGATGCTCTTCGACCGCGCGCTTGGCGTCGCGGCCTTCGCGCCGTGGCTGTTCATCGCGGCCATCGGCGCCGCCTCCGCGCTGCGCGCCGATCGCGCGCGCCTTCTGCCCGCCGCGGTGACGATCGCAGCCAGCCTCGCGGTGCTGTCGCTCTTCCGCTACTGGGAGGGCGGGTATGCGCCGCCGGGCCGCTATCTCCTCGACGTGCTGCCGCTCGCCGCGCCGTTCGTCGCGTATGGCCTCGTACGCATGCGCTCGAGGCCACTCCGCGCGGTCGCGTTCGCGCTCATCGTGCTCGGGGTCGTCGCGACGCTCGCCTACGCCGCGGTGCCGACGACCGCTCTCAACACCGCGTTCGACGACAAGCTCCAGGAGCTCCTCGATGCGATCTTCGGCGTGAGCCCGAGCGGGTGGCTGCCGTCGTTCCATGGATCGGCATACGCCGGGGGTCACGCTCGTGATCCGCTGGCGCGCTCGATTCGCCGCGCTCAACGCGTTCGCGATCGTATGGACGATCTTCGCGGTGTCTCGGCCCTGGGTCGGCACGATCGCCGAGGACCCGCAGCGGGAGCTGGTCCAGCGCACGCTGCTCGTCGCGCTCGTGCTGGCGGCCATCGTCTCCGCCGTCATCTCGCAACTGCTGCCCCCGGCGCGGTGCGCCGGCTTCATCCGGCGCCACTACGCGATCTATGCGGTGACGCCGGTGTTGCTGTTCCTGCTCTCGCGTGGCGGCGGCGTCACGACGCAGCATCTCGGCGCGGTCTACCTG
>VBEZ01000161.1 GCA_005882255.1 Chloroflexota bacterium
CTGCAGGAAGTCGCGCAACCAGCGTGTCGTGAAGCGCGGCGTCAGCGGCTCGATCCCGAGCACGCGATGGAGCGGCACGCCGGCGCGAGAACGCGGACGGTCACCGTTCTCGACGAGGTCCGCGCGGTCGACGATCGCCATGCGCCCGAATTTCCGCGTATCGGAGAAGCGCAGGCCGGTTCCGTCGGCGAACTCGATGACGGCGCGCACGAACGTGTCGTCGGGGGCGCCAGGCTCGCGGAAGAGCAGCTTCCCGGTCATGCGGAGTGACACGATGAGCGCCTCGTCGCCGTCGAGCTCGAGCACGACGAACTTCCCGCGCCGACCGACGCCGGTGATCTGGCGTCCGACGAGGCGCGTCGCGAAATGCGCCGCCGGTACGGGCTCCGTCACGCGATGCCAGAAGGACTCGAATGCCGCGATCCGCCGCCCGACCACGAGCTCGCGAAGCTGTCGCGCGATGGTCTCGACCTCGGGCAGCTCAGGCATGGGTCGTCGCGGGCAGCTTGATGCGCGTCATCTCGTCCCAGTTCGTGCCGACGCGAAGATCCACGACGAGCGGGATATCGAGCGCGTACGCCGCCGACATCTCATCGCCGAGGATGCGCGCCGTCGCGTCGACGGCGTCCCGCGGCACCTCGACGACCAGCTCGTCGTGCACCTGCAACATGACCCGTGCCTGCGACTCGGTCTCCGCGAGGCGGTCGTATACGCGCCGCATCGCGATCTTCATGATGTCGGCGGCCGTGCCCTGGATCGGCATGTTGATGGCCATGCGCTCTGCGGCGCCGCGGATGGCGGAGTTCGGACTCGTCATGTCGGCGATATAGCGCCGACGGCCGAGCAGCGTCTCCACGTAGCCCTGCTCGATGCAGAACGCCTTCGTCTCGATGACGTAGCGTCGGACCTGCGCGTAGCGCTTGAAGTACTCGTCGATGAAACGCTGCGCCTCTTCGCGCGCCATCCCCATGCGCCAGGCGAGACCGAAGTCGCTCATCCCGTAGACGATGCCGAAGTTGAGCATCTTCGCGACATCGCGCTGCTCGCGCGTGACGTCGTCTTCAGAGACGTTGAAGCCGGCCGCGGCCGTCCGGCGGTGCACGTCGGCCCCCTCGCGGAACGCGGCGGTGAGCGCGGGATCGCCCGACATGTGTGCGAGGACCCGGAGCTCGATCTGCGAGTAGTCGGCGGCGAGCAGCACGAGGTCGGCGCCGCCCGCGACGAACGCGCGGCGGATGCGACGGCCGAGGGGCGTGCGGATCGGGATGTTCTGCAGATTGGGGTTCCTGCTCGAGAGCCGCCCGGTCGCCGCGACGGCCTGGTCGAACGTCGTGTGCAGCCGCCGCGTGTCGGGATCGACGAGCGGCCCCAGGCCCTCGGCGTACGTCGACCGCAGCTTCTCGACCTCGCGGTACTCGAGGATCTTGTCGACGACGGGGTGCGCGCTGCGCAGCTCTTCGAGCACGGCCGCGTCCGTCGAATAGCCCGTCGCCGTCCTGCGCCCGCGCGGCAGCTTCAGCTCCTCGAACAGGAGGGAGCCGAGCTGCTTTGGCGAGTTGATCGGGAAGTCGTGACCGACCGCTTCGTACGCCTCGCGCTCGATGCGCGCGACCTCGCGGGCGAACTCCTGTCCGAGGGACTGCAGATAGGGCAGGTCGACCGCGATGCCGGCTTCTTCCATCTCGACGAGGACGTCGACGAGCGGGAGCTCGAGCTCGGCGAACAGCTTGCGCATCCCGAGGCGATCGAGGTCGTCGTCGAAGAGCGCGCCGAGCCGGGCCGCCGCGACGGCTCCCGCGCCGGCGCGCGCTACGCGCTCCTCCGGCGTCGGCGTGCGATGCGGATCTCTTCGATCGGGCACCGGCAGGACGGGCACCTCGAGCTTGAGCCGCTCCGCCGCGAGGTCCTCGAGGGCGTGATAGCGGCGGCTCGCGTTCACCAGGTAGGACGCGAGCATCGTGTCCATCGTCACACCACGCAGCTCGGCACCGGCGCGTCGCAGAGCGCGACGCGCGGTCTTCGCGTCGTGCGCGATTTTCGGGATCGTCTCGTCGGCGAGGACCGCCGCGATCGGCGCGGGCACTCCGGAGATCGTCGACACGTACCAGGCGTCGTCGCCGGCGGCGAGGCCCAGGCCGAGGAGCACCGGATGGCGTCCGGCGTCCACATCCGCATGCACCGTGACCGATGGGGCCGCGCGCAGCCGCGCCGCAACGCCCGCAGCATCCTCTGGCGCGACGACCCTGGTCGCGACAGCTGGCGCTGACGTCGGCTCGGGATCGAGCCCCAGCGCGAGCTGACCTGGCCGCGCGGCGGGCGGTCTCGCGGGCGCGAGGTTCCCGTCGGCCGGCGGGAGCCGCGGAATGAGACTGCGAAACTCGAGGTCGCGGAACAGCTCGAGCACACCGGCGCGGTCGTAATCGCGGAACCGCGCGGCCTGCACGTCGAGCGCGACCGGAAGGTCGGTGACGATCGTCGCCATCTCGCGGCTGTGGAAGACCTGCTCGCGGTGCGTCGCGAGGTTCTCGCGCAGCTTTGGCGTGAAGCGCGTGAGGTCGGCGTACACGCCTTCGATCGCGCCGTTCTCCGCGATGAGCTTCGCAGCGGTCTTCTCGCCGACCCCGGGGACGCCGGGGATGTTGTCGGTCGTGTCGCCTTTCAACGCCTTGAAGTCGACCATCTGGTCGGGTCGGAGACCGTAGCGCTGATCGATCTGCGCCTCGTCGTACACGACGGTGTTCTGGAAGCCCATGCGCGTCGTGAAGAGCTTGGTGTGCGGCGTGACGAGCTGCAGCGTGTCGAGGTCGCCCGAAACGATGATGCTCTCCAGCCCGGCCGCCTCGGCCTGTTTGGCGAGCGCCCCGATGACGTCGTCGGCCTCGAATCCCGGAAGCGCGTAGATGGGCACGCCGAGCTTGTCGAGCAGCTCTTTGCAGCGCTCGAACTGCGGCCGGAGCTCGTCGGGCATCGGCTTGCGGGTGGCCTTGTAGGTCGCGTCGCGCTCGTGTCTGAAGGTCTTTTGCGGGAGATCAAAGGCTGCGGCGATGTACTGCGGCTTGATCTCCTCGATCGCCTTCAGGAGGATCGATGCGAAGCCGAAGGTCGCGTTCGAGAGCTCGCCCTTCGTCGTCGTCAGCGGCGGTATGGCGAAATAGCCGCGGTAGATAAGCGAGTTCGAATCGACCAGGATGATGCGTTCGGGCATGTATCAAGTATGAGGACCGCGCGCGGCGGTCGTCGCGTCAGATCGAAGCGCGCAGGCGGCGGTGCAGTGCGATCGCGGCGACGCCGCAGACGATCGCGAGCGCGAGCCACAGCCACGGGTTGAGCAGCGGCGAAGGCCGCGGCGCGGAAAGCGTGGTCCGCGCGGCATCCTGCGGGTTGAGGGCTGCTGCCGGCGCGGCGGACGCTGCGGGCGGCGTACCTCCGCGCGCATCCGGCGCCACAGTCGCCGGACCCCTGACGACGTTGTCGGCGGCCGGCGACGACGTCGGCGCCGCGAACGCAGGATTCGGCGATGCGGCCGGGGCGGGCGCCGGCGTCACCGTGGGTGCGCCCGCGGGCTGAGCGGCCGGCGCTTGGCCCTTCACGGCGGTGTCGCCGCTCGCTTCCCGCGCGGTCGTGGCCGCGCCAGTACTCGCGGCCGGTGCCATGTTGGTCACGAGCGCGCTCGCGAGGAAGAGGAACACGGCCGCGCCGCTCGCGAGGGTCATGAGCGTGCGCAGCGGAGCCAGCCAGGAGGGTGCGGTCACGAGACGCGGCACGAGCCGCCGCGACGGGACCGGGTCAGGGAGGGCCTGGACGAGTGCCGTGGTGGCACGCAGCTGCGCGACGTGCGCGCGGCAGAGGGCGCACGTGACGAGATGCCCTTCGACCGCGGCCTTCGCCGCGGCGTCGAGCGCGCCGTCGATGTACGCCGACAGGTCGGCGTGCGGGTGCTGCAACGTCACAGACCTCCTTCCCTACTGACGACGGGGGCGGCTCCGGGTTCCATCATCCTTCCGGTCCACGCCAGCCCCGCGCGATCAGGACGTTACGGACCGCCAGCCGACCGCGGTGGATCCGTGACTTCACCGTGCCGATCTCGACCGACGTGATCACGCTGATCTCCTCATAGGCGAAACCCTCCACGTCACGCAGCAGCAGCGCGGTCCGCTGCTCGGCCGGCAAGGACCCGAGCGCCGTCTCCACGGCGGCCAGGGCCTCGCGGTCGCCCACGAGCTGCGTGAGGTCCGGTCCGGGTGCGACCGGCTCGGCCCACGTCACGTCGTCATCGTCGGGTGGGTCGAGCGGAAGCTCGGGTCTGCGCTTGCGCGATCGAAGCTGGTCGAGGGCGCGGTTGGTGGCGATGCGAAACAGCCACGCGCGGAACGAGAGGCCCTGGAACGAGGCGATGGATCGCCAGGCGGAGAAGAGCGCGTCTTGAACGATGTCCTCGGCGTCGGCTGTCGTCCCGACGATGCGCACGACGTGCCGATAAAGCGCTCGCTCCTCTCGTCGCGCGAGATCCTCGAAGGCGCGCGTGTCCCCCGCTTTTGCGCGCTCGATGAGAAGCTGGATCTCGCCGTCCGGCGTCCCGGTCAAAGCGCCCTCGTCGCTCGGGATGGGCTAAAGTCCCTCGCTAGCCCGGTGGAAGAGAAAAAGAAAAAGGTCGTCGTCA
>VBEZ01000194.1 GCA_005882255.1 Chloroflexota bacterium
ATACGCGGCGCAGAGCATCCCGAAGTACGTCGGCGCCTCGTACGACAGGAGCTCGCCGCGCCACCCGTCCGCCAGCGCGCCGTGGAGCATCAGCATCTGCCAGAAGCTGTCGGCCTTCGCCTCGGCGACGAACGCGCGATCGAACCGGAGCAGCTCGCCGAGCGCGTCGCGCTTCACGAGCTCGACCACGCGGTCGTCGAACTCCTTCGAGGCGGAGCTGAAGCCATACGGTCCCTTCGGATCGTGCGCATGCCCGTGGTCGCATGACGCGATGAGCCCGACGCGTTTGCCCGACGCTTCCGCGGCCTGCGCGATCGCACGGCCGGCGGCCATGTGCGCGTCCCACGGGAGATCGCGCGCGGGCGCGATCATCACGATCGGCTTCGGCGGATCGTCGCGACCGCCCATGAAGTGCAGCGGGACCTGCGTGCCCCAGTCCATCGGGAACACCGCGGCCGCGGTGTCGTTCGCGCCGTAGCTCACCGCAGCGATCGGCACGCCGGCTTCACCGACCGCGACGGCGATCGCGATCCCGAGCTCGCGGTCTACCGGCACACGCATCGCGATCGGCATCGCGCCGCTCTCGAGCGTTCCCGCCATCGTGCCCGCGAGAACGACGGCCATGCCGCGCTCGACGTGGATGTTGTGTGGCGTCAGCACGATGGTGACGTCTGGCGTCGCCGCCGCGAAACGGCGCCCGAGCTCCTCCATGGCCGCCCGCGTCTTCGCCGCGAGCTCGCGCTCCTCAGGCTTGCACCACTCCGCGATCGCCATGCTCCCGTGTGGCGCGATCGCCGCGAACACGAGAGGCACCGTCTAGCTGAGTCGCGCGGTGATCATGGCGAGGATGATGAGCGTGCCCATCGCGAGCTGGACCCGCCCGATCATCCGAATGCGTTCGATGATCTGGCCCGCTTCGGCGGCGGCGGCGGCGTCGCCCGCGGCGGCTTTGGGACCGAGCGTGAGCATCCGCAGCGTCCAGGGGACGACGGTCGCGCGGATGAGGACGTAGAGGCCGATCGCGAGAAGGATGCCGAGGCCCAGGACGACGCTCCAGCGTGACCCCAGCGGGTCGGTGAGCTGCTGGGCGCGACCGCTCGCGAAGAGGTTGAGGACGCCCGTGACGATCGTGAGCTCCGCGACGCGGAGGATGTAGAAGATCTGCCGGGGCGCCAGCTGCGCCGTGACCGGCCCGCGCGCGGCCGGCGGGGCGGCGAGGAGAGCGGGCAGCTGTACCAGCAGCGTGTAGAACCCTCCGCCGATCCAGAGGACGCCCGCGAAAACATGCAGGAACTGGGTAGCAAGGCGGAAAAGATCGGCCATGAGCCGGGATAATGACAGGTGATGGCGAAGACCGCGGACTACTACCAGCTTCTCGGCGTGCCGCGCAACGCGACGCCGGATCAGATCCGTAGCGCGTACCGCAAGCTGGCGAAACAGCACCATCCGGACACTGGAGAGGCGCCCGACGGAGCCGAGCGCTTCAAGCAGATCTCCGAGGCGTACGAGGTCCTGTCGGACCCCGAGCGGCGCCAGCGCTACGACATGTTCGGGAGTGGCCAGGGCCTCGGCGACTTCGGGATCGGCGACCTCTTCGAGACCTTCTTCGGGAGCGAATTCCGCCGGCGCGAGCCGCGCGGGCCGATGCGCGGCGCCGATCTCCGCATGGAGATCGAGGTCGAGCTCATCGATGCGGTGAAGGGCGGCGCGCGCACCATCCGCGTGCCACGGCTCGAGACCTGCGAACGGTGTGAGGGCAGCGGCGCGGAGCCGGGTTCGAAGATCTCCACCTGCGGCACCTGCAACGGCCGCGGCGAGGTCCGGCAGGTCCAGCAATCGGTCTTCGGCCGCTTCGTGAACGTGTCGACCTGCCCCCGATGCGGCGGCTCGGGCAAGACCGTCGATGCGCTGTGCACGCGTTGTCGCGGCGAGGGTCGCGAGCGCCGCGACCACGAACTTCCACTCGACATCCCCGCGGGGATCGACGACGGGCAGCAGCTCCGCGTCGCGGGCGAAGGCGAAGCCGGTCTTCGCGGCGGCCCGTCGGGCGATCTCTACGTCCTCATCCGGCTGCGGGAGCACGAGTTGTTCCGGCGCGAGGGCGACGACCTCGTGCACGTGCTCCGTATCTCGCCGGCGCAGGCCGCGCTTGGCGCCGATCTCGAGGTCCCCACGATCGAAGGCGCGACGGCGCCGGTGAAGGTGCCGGGCGGCGCCCAGCATGGACAGATGGTCCGCCTGCGCGGAAAGGGCGTCCCGCATCTCGGCTCGTCGGGCCGCGGCGACCAGCTCGTCTATCTCGACGTCGCGGTCCCGCGCACGCTCACGAAGGAACAGAAGGCGCTCTACAAACAGCTGCACGATCTCGAGGGCGCGCCCGAACAGCGCGACGAGAGCGATGCGCGCGGAGTCTTCGACCGCATCAAGGACGCCATGGGCGGCGAGTGACGCCGCCCACTCGCTGGCTCGAGATCGCCGTTCCCGCGCACGCCGAAGCCGTCGAAGCGGTGAGCGAGATCCTCTCCCGCGTCGGGTACAACGGGATCGCGGTCGAGGTCCCGCTCGAGCGTGGAGCGGGCGCCGACCACACCGTGAAGGCCTATCTCGTGGAAGACGCCGACGCCTTCGCCAAGGTGTCGGACGTGCGCGACGCGCTCGGGCATCTTCAGGCCTTCGGTCTCGGACCGATCGGCGAGCTCGTCGCGCGGCGCGTCGACGACAAGGATTGGCTCGAGAGCTGGAAGGCCGAGTTCGTACCCATCCGCATCGGCGCGTTCCTCGTGCGGCCGACGTGGTCCGAAGCCGTCGCCGGTGACAGCGTCGAGCTCGTCCTCGATCCGGGGATGGCGTTCGGCACCGGGCTGCATCCGACGACCCAGCAGTGCCTCGAGGCGCTGTCGACGCTGCCGCTCGACGGAAAGAGCGCGCTCGACGTCGGCACAGGCTCGGGCATTCTCGCGATCGCCGCGGCGAAGCGTGGCGCGTCCCCGGTCGTCGCCGTCGACACCGACTCGCTCGCCGTGGGTGCCGCGCGAGAGAACGCCGTGCGCAACGGCGTCGCGATCCCGGTCGGCGAGGGCAGCGCCGCGGACGTGCCGGGCCGCTTCGACGTCGTCATCGCGAACATCGTCTCGCCGGTGCTGCAGCGCATCGCGCCAGATCTCGCGGCGCGACTCTCGGGCGGCGGCACGCTCCTCGTCGCCGGCATCAGCGCGCCCGCTGAGCGCGCGACACGCGAGGCCCTGGAGTCCGCGCGCCTGGAGGTCCTCGATCGCACTGTGCGTGACGATTGGGTCGCGCTCGCGCTGCGCCGCTAGTGCATCGTTTCTTCGTCCCACCAGAGACGCTGCGCGCCGACCGCGTGACGCTGACCGGGCCGCAGGCGCGTCAGATCGCGACCGTGCTGCGGCTGCGCACGGGCGACGAGATCGCGCTGGTGGCCGACGGCGCCGAAGCCATCGTCTCGCTCGAGGCCGTGCGGCCGACGTCGGTCAGCGCCGTCGTGCGCGAGCGAGGCTTCACCTCGGCGGAGCCGACGGTCGCGCTGACGCTGGCCCTCCCGGTCCTGCGCGGCGATCACGACGAGGAGGTCGTCGAGGCCGTTACGCAGCTCGGCGCGTCGCGCATCGTCCCGTTCACCAGCGCGCGCTCGGTCGTGCGAAGTCTCAGCGAGGCCAAGCGCAGGCGCTGGGAGCGCATCGCGCGCGAGGCCGCCGAGACGGCACGCCGCGGTCGCGTGCCGACGATCGATCCCGCGCGGATCTGGACCGACCTGTTCTCCTACCTGCCGGCGCCGGTCCTGGTGGCGTGGGAAGGCGAGCGGCGCCTGCGGCTACGCGACGCGCTGCCAGCGACGGCGCGCGCGATCTCGTTGGTGATCGGCCCGGAGGGCGGGATCGCCGACGACGAGATCGCCGTCGCGCGGGAACGCGGCGCCACCACAGTCTCGCTCGGTGGTCGGAACCTGCGAAGCGAGACCGCGGCGATCGCGGCCGTCGCGCTCGTGATGGACGGTGTCGGCTAAGCGGCGGAGCCGCCGTCGCCGTCGTCCTCGCCGTCGCGTTGCCGCTTCGCGTCGTTCCAGGTGACGAGCGATGACTCGGACGAGCCGCGCGTCGCGCGCGGCGTGTTGTCGGCGGGGTCGTGACGTTTGACATCGCTCTGCCGAGCGCCGGTCCGCGGGAAATTGATCAGGCTGCCCAACTGTCCACCTCGCCGAGGTCGCGCTGCTCGCGCGGCAGCTCGTGTATCTGGGCCCTTCGCTTCGCGTAACCCCGCCATGCGGCGTAGAAGCCGAAGCAGCCGCCCGATAGGAATGCCGCCAGCGACACCAGCGGGTAGAAACCATCGAGAGGCGGCACGCCTTGGCGCAGAGCACACCGGATGCCGCGGCCCGGGCTGGGTCGCTAAATGGCCACGACGCCCCGCTGCTGGAGCTCGCTGCGGTCGTACATCGCTCGGTTGGCCAGTACCCGCGCGAGCGGCGCGCCCGTCGCGAGGTCATCACGCAGGCCGGCGCTGACGCGACGAATGAGGATGAGGACGAGCATGATGAGGCCCGCGACGACGGTCGGTGTCGTGGCTTCCTGTTCCCAGATGA
>VBEZ01000195.1 GCA_005882255.1 Chloroflexota bacterium
CCGGATCTCAAGGTCGCCGACGTCATCGGCTTCTATACCTACCTCCACTGGGAAGAACACCTGCACGAGGACTTGGGCGTGACGCTTTGAAACGTCCTATCCGCGTCGTCGTCGCGAAGGCCGGGCTCGACGGACACGACCGCGGCGCGAAGGTCGTGGCACGTGCCCTGCGCGACGCGGGCATGGAGGTGATCTACACCGGCGTGCATCAGACACCGGAGCAGGTCGTCGAGACCGCGCTCCAAGAGGACGCCGACGTGATCGGGCTGTCGCTCCTCTCCGGCGCGCACAACTATCTCTTTCCGCGCATCGCCGAGCTTATGCGGGAAAAGGGCATGGACGATGTGCTGCTGTTCGGCGGCGGGATCATCCCCGAGGCGGACGTGCCGGGTCTTCAGAAACACGGCGTCGGCCGCATCTTTCCGCCGGGCGCGTCGCTGGACGACATCGCGAAATATGTCCGCGAAGCGGTAGGCGCGAAACGAGCAACGGCGTGAGAAGTCATCAAAGGGAGTGAGAAGATGGCAGGACTGTTCGGAAGCAAGAAGGACAAACGACCTATCGACGTCGGTCTGGCATCGCTGGTGGGCAGCGACGAGGCGACGGCGATCGAGTTCTGGAAGAAGAGGTTCGAGCTGACCGCCGCGGTGCCGAACGACATCGCGCGCGTCGGTGCGCTCACGCCGCAGATGCGCGAGCTGACCCGCATCGACAATCTCGAAGAGCGCAAGCGACTCACCAAGGCGCGGCTCATCGCATTCGCGAAGCTCGCGCCGGAGCAGCGCCAACTCATCGCGGCCGCGCGGCGCAAGGCGTTCGACGTCGACCGTGGCGTGATGGAGACCGACCAAAAGCTGGTCGACGAGCTGCTGCCGACCCTCGACGCGTCGATCCGCTCGGCGTACCCGCAGAGCTAGTGCGATTCGACTACCGCGACGATCAGCTCGCCGTTCGCGACGCCGTGCGTGACTTCGCGCGCGGCCGCATCGCACCGAACGCCGAGAAGTGGAGCGAGGGCGGCACGTTCCCGTTCGAGCTGCTACCCGAGCTCGCGCAGCTCGGCCTGCTCGGTCTCGCGGCGCCCGCGGAGCTCGGTGGCGCCGGGCTCGACATCCTGACCATCGCGCTCGTCATGGAGGAGCTCGGCGCTGGCGATGGGTCGATCGCGCTGACCATCGCGGCGCACAACAGCCTGTGCATCGGCCATCTGCTGATCGCAGCGAACGACGAGCAGAAGCGCCGCTGGCTTCCGCCGCTCGCCCGCGGCGAGTACCTCGGGGCGTGGGCGCTCACCGAGCCGTCCTCCGGGTCCGACGCGATCGCGGTACAGAGCCGCGTGGTGCGGCAGGGCAACGGCTATGTCCTGAACGGGACGAAGCAGTTCATCACCAATGGCGGGGTCGCCGGATTCGCGGTGGTGACCGCCGGCGCGGGCGAGCGCAAGCTCTCGGCGTTCGGCGTGACGCGCGGGACGCCGGGATTCCGTCCCGGGAAGACCGAGAAGAAGATGGGACTGCACGCATCGGACACCTCGCAGCTCGTGCTCGAAGACTGCCGCGTCGCGGAGCGCGATCGCATCGGCGCCGACGGCGAGGCGTTCGACGACGTGAAGAAGGTGCTCGACCGAGGCCGCATCGGCATCGGCGCGCTCGCCCTCGGGCTCGGACGCGCGGCGCTCGAGACCGCGATCGCATATGCGAAGGGGCGCCGGCAGTTCGGGCGACCGATCGCGGAGTTCGAGATGATCCAGTGGAAGCTCGTGCGCGCGCGGACGCAGCTCGATGCCGGACGTCTTCTCGTCCACCGCGCTGCGGCGCTCGCCGACTGCGGCAAGCCGTTCAGCGTCGCCGCGTCGAAGGCGAAGCTCTACGCGACCGAGGCCGCCAGCCGCGCGGCGAACGACTGCCTGCAGATCCTCGGTGGGTACGGATACCTGCGCGACTATCCGGTCGAGCGCATCGTGCGCGACGCGCGCCTCATGGAGATCGGCGAGGGGACCAGTGAGGTGCAGCGGATCGTCATCGCGAGAGATCTGGCGCACCTTACCGGAAGCCGCCGAGGGAACGACCGCCCCGCAAGTGCCTCGTGACCGTCGCCGCGTCCGGTCTGCTGGAGCGCGCCCGGGCCGGCGACAAACGCGCGATCGCGCGCCTTCTCTCGGTCGTCGAGAACGACGAGCCCGGCGCCGCGGACGCGCTGCGCACGCTCTATCCGCTCACCGGCCACGCCGAGATCGTCGGCATCACCGGTCCGCCCGGTGGCGGCAAGAGCACGCTCGTGAACCGGCTCGCCGGCGCGTACCGCGCGACGACCGACCGCGTCGCGGTCGTCGCGGTGGACCCGTCGTCGCCCTTCAGCGGCGGCGCGATCCTCGGCGACCGCATTCGGATGCGCGAGCGTTTCCTCGACGAGGGCCTGTTCATCCGCAGCATGGCGAGCCGTGGTCACTCCGGCGGTCTCGCGCGCGCGACCTCGCGCATCGTCAACGTCCTCGACGCGCTCGGGTACGGCGTCGTGCTCGTCGAGACGGTCGGAGTGGGGCAGGAGGAGGTCGAGGTGGTGCGCGTCGCCGACACGGTCTGCCTCGTCACGGTCCCCGGGCTCGGTGACGACATCCAAGCGATCAAAGCCGGCGTGCTCGAGATCGCCGACGTGCTCGTCGTGAATAAGGCTGACCGTCCCGGCGCTGACGAGACCGCGCGCGACCTCGCGCAGATGCTGACGCTGGCGAGCGCGACGCACGCCGGCGGGCGGCCGCGCGCGCGGAGGTCGAGGATCTATTGCGCGACGCGCTGGTGCGCCGCCTTCGCGATCGGCTCGGAGAGGAGCGGGTCGAACGCGCCATCGGGCGCGTCGCCGAGCGCGCGATCGATCCGTACGCGGCGGTGGACGAGCTGCTCCGCGAATGATCGAGCTGGTCCTGTTCCGCACCGGTGCGGTCGACATCGCGCGTTCGGCCTTCCAGCCGTGGCTCGAGGGCGCCGCGCGCGAGGAGCGCGTCGTCGCGCCGGTGTGGTCGGGGCTGCTGCGCACGAACGAGGGCAACGTCGTGTTCGACACCGGACTTCATCCGGTCCACGTCGAGCGCCCGGATGCGACCTTCGGCCCGCAGAGCGGGCTCAAGGTCATGATGGAAAAGGAAGATGCGATCGTGTCGCGCCTGGCCGCGCTTGGCGTGAAACCCGACGACGTCGCGATCGTGGTGAACAGCCATCTGCATTTCGACCATGCCGGCAACAACGGCGCGTTCCCGCGCGCGACCTTCGTTGTGCAGGCGGAGCATCTCGCGTTCGCGAAGGGCAAGCCGAACTTCCCGGGCGTGTACTGGGACATCGCCGAGCTGCGTTATCTGCCGGTGACCGGCCGCACGCGTGTCGCCACCGGCGTCGAGGTCATCCCCACGCCGGGTCATGCGCCCGGTCATCAGTCGCTGGTCGTCGAGCTCGCCGAGAGCGGACGCGTCGTGCTCACCGGTGACGCGGCGTTCACGCGCGAGAACATCGAGCGCGGCGAGATACCGGCGATGGATCAGGTCGCGGCGAAAGAGTCGCTGGCGCTCCTCGGCTCGCTCGCGGAGGGTGATCTCAAGCGCATCTTCACCAGTCACGACGCGGACAACTGGGCGACCTGGCGTCACGCGCCCGCCGCGTACCGCTGACGGTACGATCGGCGCATGGCGCGTCCGCAGGCGCCCCGCATCCCGATCTCGCGCTGGCGCGGCCGTGCGTGGGAGCACGTCGATGATGCCGTCGCCGCGGAGGAGCCGCTTCAGCTCCTGCTGAACGGCGAGCCGCTCAGCATCGTCATGCGCACGCCGGGACACGACATCGAGCTCGCGCTCGGTCTGCTCTCCGCGGAGCATGTCATCGGGTCGCTCGCGGAAGTGACCGGAGTACGCATCAGCGCCGAGTCGGGCGAGCGCGAGGACCGCGTTCCGGTCACCGACGACATCGTGGAGTCGAATCAGATCGACGTCCGCGTGCGGGATGGCGCGGGGCGTCGACCGGAGCGGTCATTCCTGTCGAGCTCCGCCTGCGGCGTGTGCGGCGCGACCACGGTGGAGTCGCTCGCGCACGATCACGCGCCGCTCGCGGACGGCCCGCGCGTCGAGGCCGCGATGCTGCCGCCCCTCGCGCAGCAGCTGCGCGGCGGTCAGCGCGTGTTCGACGCGACCGGCGGTCTCCATGCCGCCGGTCTCTTCACCGCGGGCGGCGAGCTCGTGACCCTGCGTGAGGACATCGGCCGGCACAACGCGGTCGACAAGGTCGCCGGCCGCGCCCTCCTCGACGGTCACCTGCCGCTGTCGACCTCGCTCCTCGCGGTGAGCGGGCGCGCGGGTTACGAGGTCGTGCAGAAGGCGGTCGCCGCGGGGATCCCGATCCTCGTCGCGGTGGGCGCCCCGTCGAGTCTCGCGGTCGCGACCGCGCTGCGCTTCGGGCTCACGCTGGTCGGATTCCTGCGCGACGACCGCTTCAACGTGTACTCCGGCCAGGAGCGGCTCGTCGGTCTACACGCGCCGGTCGCCTGAGGAGCGTGCTCGGCTCGTTCGCGCGTCACGTCAAGTGGTTCACCGATCCGTCGCTGCATCCCACCGACTACTCGCTGCTCCTGACGCTCCCGGTGATCGCCGCGTTCGGGATCGCCGCCATTGCGACGGCGGTTGCCGCGTTCGTGCAGCGCAGGGTGCCCGAGCCGCGCATCTTTCGCGCGCTCGAGCGTTTCGCATGGCTCGGCCCGCTCGTTCTCGGCGTGCACCTCGGGATCGCGCTCATCGTCGCGGCGATCCTCGGCATGCTGTTCGTGCCGTCGCTCCGCGTCGAGCCCGACGCCTTCGGCTTCGCGCTACTCGTCGCGGAGGCGGCGTGCGGGGTCCTGCTCCTCCTTGGTTTTGCGACGCGCGGCGCAGCGCTCGCTCTCGCGATGCTCGGCGTGGTCGCGATGGCGCCGTTCAATTTCGAGTCGATCCTCGAGCAGGTCCACATCCTGGGCGCGGCGATCTTCCTTTTCATCATCGGCCGCGGGGCGGTGTCGATCGACCGAGCTTTCGGCGGACGCCGCGCGCTGCCAGTCCCTGAGGCGCCCGCGGCCGCGCTGACGCTGCTGCGCGTTTGCATGGGCGTCGGCATCGCATTCGGGGCGCTCACCGAAAAGCTGCTCGATCCAGGACTCGCGAACGCACTGCTCACCGAGCGGCCGTACCTCAACGTCGTCGCGGGGCTCGGCGGGTCGAACGGCCAGTTCGCGTACCTTGCCGGCCTGGCCGAGCTGGTGATCGGGATCGTCATCGTGTCCGGTCAGCTCACGCGTCCGGTCATGGCGATCGGCGCGGTGCTGTTCACGATCACGCTGCCGGTGTTCGGCTGGCTCGAGCTGCTCGGCCATCTGCCCTACTACGGGATCATGCTCACGCTCTTCATCGCGCCGAGCGCCGATCCGCGTGTGGTACGCACGCAGCTGCGCGAGGGCCGTGCGGCGTAGCGCTCCGATCCACGAGGGCGGCATGCGGTCTGCACGCACGTCGCGCATGAGAATCCCCCTACGGCGACTCGGCGCGTTGACGCTCGCGGTCCTGCTCGCTCTCGGTGTCGGGATCGTCGCTCCGGCGTGCTACGGACCGTCGAACGGCCCCAAGGCCTCCGGAGGCCCTAGCTACTGACCAGTTGCCCTGGCTAACCGAACGAAAGCTTCAGATCGTCGCGCGCCTCGATGATGTCGGGGTTGCGCAGCAGGTCGATGAGCCGCGGGTCGTTCGGTAGGACGACGCCGGTGATAGCCGCCGCGGTGCTTGCGATGCGGAGCTCGTCCCAGGCGACGCGGCTCGCCGGGAACGGCGACTCGGTCCAGCGCTCCGTCGTTTCCTCCGCGATGACAAGGCGTCCGCGCGCGAGCTTCGCGCAGGTCTCGCGCCCCACGGCGTCGCTCGGCGCGCCGCGGGCAACGAGCCGCACGCGCCAGGTCACCGCGGCGAGGGCCGCGAGCACGACGTAGGGCGCGCCGTCCGCCGCGTCGATCCACAGCGAATCCGCTCCCGCCGCCTCGACCGCCTTTGCGTCCGCGAAGATCTCGCCGATCTCACCGGCGAGCGAGAACCGGACGCCGATGAGAAGTGGTGCGGGCGCGGGCGCGCCGGTTGGCTCCGTCACTGTGCCGGCGCCTCATGCTCGAGCGCCTCGCGCACCTCGCGGATGTAGGCGGCGGCGGCTCCCGGGGCGAGCGCGCCTTTCGAAGCGCGCAAACGTTCCGCCGCAACACCCGCGGTGAAGGTCGCGATCGGAGCGAACCTGCGTTCCTTGGTGTGCGCGACGACGCGCGCGAGCTCGAGGATCTCGTCCGCGACGTCGGCGTCGAGCGTGGGGTCGTCGATCTTCGCCCCGCGCCGGCGCGCGGCGTCGCCCCAGCGCCTCGCGAGCGACGAGAAGAACTCGTTCATGGGCGTTGCCGGTATGGCGCGGCCATATCCGGCCGACGATAGCGCGCGTACAACTTGACGCATGCCAGTGCCAGGAATAGAACGCGCGTAGGCAGTGAGCGACCTTACCCGTCGTCAGCTCCTCAAGCTCGGCGCCGCCGGCGCCGGTGCCACCGCACTCGCACCGCTTGCCAACCCGCTCGGATTCGACCTGCGCCTGGCAAAAAAGCGGGAGCTGGACTTCCGCATCGCGGGAGCCAAGGAAGTCCATTCGATCTGCCCCTACTGCGCCGTTGGCTGCGCCCTCATCGCCTATACGAAGGAGGACGCGAGCGGCAAGGCGCAGCTCCTACAGATCGAGGGAGACCCGGACAGTCCCGTGAACGAGGGCCGTCTCTGCCCGAAGGGCGCGACCGCGATGCAGCTTGCGACGAGCTCGCGCAGGGTCAAGGCGCCGATGTACCGCGCGCCCGGCAGCGCGAAGTGGGAAGAAAAGACCTGGGACTTCATGCTCGACAAGCTCGCCCAGAACCTGAAGGCGTCACGCGACAACACGTTCGTCGCGCAGGATGCGAACGGCAACATCGTGAATCGCACCGAGGGGGTCGCCTTCGCCGGCGGCGCCGCATTCAGTAGCGAAGAGGGCTACTTCGCTACGAAGATGATGCGGACGCTCGGCGTCGTGCATCTAGAGCAGCAAGCTCGGGTCTGACACGGCCCCACGGTGGTCAGTTTGGCCGCCACATTCGGACGGGGAGCGATGACGAACCACTGGCGTGACATCAAGCACGCCGACGTCATCCTCATCAACGGCGCGAACCCCGCGGAGGCACATCCGGTCGGCTTCCAGTGGTTCGTGAAGGCGAAGCTCGACCCGACCAAGGGCCCCGGCGCGGGCGGCGGCGCGAAGATCATCCACGCCGACCCGCGCTACACGCGGACCTCCGCGCTCGCGGACACCTATCTGCGGATCCGCACCGGCACGGACGTCGCCTACTTCGGCGGACTCATCAATTACGTGCTCCAGAACAACCTGTTCCACGACGAATACGTGAAGAACTACACGAATGCCTCGTGGATCGTGCGCGACAGCTTTACGTTCAAGGACGCTCGACGTGGGGCTATGAGACCGAGGGCGCGCCGCTCGACGGGCCGCCCGGCACGACGCAGGCGCGGGCCAAGCGCGACCCGACCCTGCAGCACCCGCGCTCGGTGTTCCAGCTCCTCAAGAGCCACTATTCGCGCTACACGCCCGAGATGGTGTCGAGCATCACGGGCATCCCGGTGCAGCAGTTCAACGACGTCGCGAAGATCGTCGGCGAGATGGGCAAGCCCGACAAGGTCATGACCATCGTCTACGCGGTCGGGCTCACGCACCACACGACCGGCGGGCAGCTCATCCGCTCTGGTGCCGTTCTCCAGTTGCTCCTCGGCAACATGGGCCGACCCGGCGGCGGGATGAACGCGGAGCGCGGCCACGCGAACATCCAGGGGAACACCGACCACGCGATCTCCTGGGACATCCTTCCCGGATACCTGCGGATCCCCGCGCCCGGCCAGAAGAGTCTCGACGACTACGTAGCCGCGAGCGCGGCGAAGAAGAGCGACCCCAACTCGTGGAACTTCTTCGGGACCAACTACCGCAATTTCACGGTGAGCCTGCTGAAGGGCTGGTACCGCGGCGTCGCGACGACGAGCAACGACTTCGCGTTCCACTTCCTCCCGAAGCCGGCCACGAACTCGTCGTGGATGTCGATCTTCGACCAGGCGCTCAAGGGGAAGATGGAGGGCGTCATCCTCAGTGGCATGACCGCGACGAGTATCGGCCCCGACACGAACCAGGTCATGCAGGCGCTGTCGAATCTCAAGTGGCTCGTGGTCATGGACCCGCTCCCGACGACGAGCTCTGAATTCTGGCGCGCTCCGGGGATGGACCCAGCGAAGATCAACACCGAGGTCTTCATGCTGCCGACGACGCACTGGATCGAGAAAGACGGGTCCTTCGTCAACAGCGGCCGCTGGTCGCAGTGGAAGGAGCAGGTCATCCCGCCCGAGGGCGAGGCGCGGCACGACCACTGGATCATGGCCGACCTGTTCGACCGCGTGAAGACGCTGTACCGCCAGTCGGGCGGGAAGTTCCCCGACCCGATCCTCGCAATGACGCTCGACTACAACGATCCGAAGAAGCCGGAGCTCGCGGAGATCGCGAAGGAGATCAACGGCAAGGACCTCTTGACCGGATCGCAGATGACGTCCTTCGCGAACCTCAAGGCGGACGGCACGACGACCGCCGGCGACTGGATCTACGTCGGAAGCTTCACCGACGCCGGCAACCTGATGAAGCGTCGCAACGGCGTGCAGGATCCGGCCAAGAACGACCCGACCGGCATGGGCTTCTATCCCACCTGGGCGTGGAGCTGGCCGGCGAACCGCCGCGTCCTCTACAACCGCGCATCGGCCGACCTCGATGGAAAGCCCTGGGACGCCAAGCGCCCCGGGATCCAGTGGAACGGGACGACGTGGACCGGCGACGTCCCCGACTACCCAGCGACGATGAACCCGAAGGATCCTGCGGCCTGGCTACCGTTCATCATGAACGGCGAGGGCACCGGTCGGCTCTTCTCGAGCTCGATGCTCGATGGTCCGATCCCCGAGCACTACGAACCGATCGAGGCGCCGATCCCGAATCCCCTGCACCCCGCACAGTCCGAGGATCCCGTCGCATTCCTCTACGACCAAGCCGCGGGCCGGCCGAATCGCTTCGGCAAGGTCGACAAATATCCGTACATCGCGACCAGCTACAGGCTCACCGAGCACGAGCACTACGTAACGCAGCACGTGCCGCTTCTCGTCGGTCTGCAGCCCCAGGCGTTCGTCGAGCTGCCCGAGGAGCTCGCGAAGGAGAAGGGCATCCGCACCGGAGACCGCGTGCGCGTAACGAGCGAGCGCGGAAAGATCGAGGTCGCGGCCGCGGTGACCAAGCGCCTTGGTCCGTTGACGCTCGCGGGGAACACGAAGGTCTATCACATCGGCATCCCCATCCATTGGGGCTTCATCGGCGTGTCGGCCGAGCAGAATCCAGACAAGAGCAAGTACTGGCTCGCGAACGCGCTCACGCCGTTCGTCGGCGACGTCGGCGCAAGGACGCCCGAGTTCAAGGCGTTCCTCGTGAACATCGAGAAGATCGATTGAGCGCCGTCGCTGAACGCGTCACCAAATACGCCGACCGGCGCCGCCGCGCGGGCGAGCTCGCCGAGCGCTACGACTTCGCACGCGAGCCGCTGGCCTTGTACGGCGCGGTGGCCGAGGCGCAGGAGCGCGTGTTCGCGCGCGCCCGTGCGGATCGCCCGAGCGTCGACGCGCTCGCGGCGTACGTCGTGCGCGCCGCGCTCCCCGACGTGATGGGCGCCGTCATGGCCGCGGGCACGGAGACGCTGCGCGAAGCCGTCCTGCTGCGCTTCCACGAAGGCGACCTCGAGCGGATCGTGACGTCGTGGCTCCGCGGTGACGCGCAGGAAGGGACCGACGTGTTCCTCGCGCGCGCCGCGACCTCTCCGGTGCTCGAGGCCCTCCCGGAGATCGCGCGGGCCCTTCCGATCGCGGGGGAGGAGCGCTTCTGTCCGGTCTGCGGCGGGTTGCCGCAGGTGAGCCTCTTCGTCGACAGCGGCGAGGCGCTCGTCACAGGCCAGCGGCGTCTGATCTGTGCGCGCTGCGCGAGCGAGTGGGTCTATCCGCGCATGACCTGCGTCGCGTGCGGCGAGACCGAGTCGAGCAAGCTCGTCGTGCTCGCCGATCCTGAGCAGCTGCCGCACCTGCGCATCGACGCCTGCGAGCGGTGCAAGCGCTACATCGTCAGCGTCGACGCGCGCCTCGAGGGCCACGCGGTGCCGGTGGTCGACGAGCTCGCGGCGCTCCCGCTCGACATCGCGGCCGCGAAGCGTGGCTTCACCAAGGTCACGCCGAACCTGATGGGGTACTGAGATGGCCGCCTTCCAGGAGCGACCGGTGGGCTTCTTCACCGACACGTCGATCTGCATCGGCTGCAAGGCGTGCGAGGTCGCGTGCAAGGAGTGGAACCAGCTCGAAGGCAACAAGCCCGAGCTCCTCCTCGACAGCTTCGACAACACCGGCCAGCTCGACGCGCAGAACTGGCGGCATGTCCAGTTCATCGAGCAGATCCCCGACAACAACGGCGTCGTGATGAACCCGACGCCGATCGCCGGCGGCCAAGCCTGGCTGATGATGAGCGACGTCTGCAAGCACTGTCAGAACGCGAGCTGCCTCGAGGTCTGCCCCACGAACGCGATCGTGCGCACCGAGTACGACTCGGTCTTCATCCAGCAGGACGTCTGCAACGGTTGCCGCGACTGCATCTCGGCCTGTCCGTACGGCGTCATCGGGTTCAACGAGAAGACCGGCACCGCGCACAAGTGCACGCTCTGCTACGACCGTCTGCAGAACGGGCTGCAGCCGGCGTGCGCGAAGGCGTGCCCGACCGAGTCGATCAAGTTCGGTTACCTCGACGACCTGCAGGCCGCCGCCGACAAGCGCCTCGCAGCGCTGCAGACCGCGGGGTACAAGAAGGCGCAGCTCTACGGCCGCGACGCGAAGGTGTACGGAGGCCTGAACGCCTTCTTCCTGCTCATGGACGAGCCCGAGGTCTACAAGCTGCCGAGCGCGCAGAACGCGACGCTGCCGAGCCGCAACAACCTCGCGGGGTATGCGGGCGGCTTCGTCACCGCGGTCGTCGGGCTCGTGGCAGGCGTGCTTGCGTTCCGCTCGCAGCGGATGAACGAGAAGACCGATGCCACCCGCTGAACACTTCGCCGCGCCGCCGAACTGGGAGTGGTGGATCCTCGCGTACTTCTTCTTCGGCGGCATCTCCGGTGGCTCGTACGCGATCGGCACGCTGTTGCGGCTCGTGGGCACGCCGGCCGATCAACGCGCCGCGCGCATCGCGTTCATCGCGAGCTTCGTGGCACTCCTGCCGTGCCCGCTGTTCCTCATCGCCGACCTCGGCCAGCCGCTGCGCTTCATCAACATGCTGCTCGACGCGAGCGGCGGCGGACTTTCGTTCAAGCCGTGGTCGCCGATGTCGCTCGGCTCGTGGGCGCTGCTCGGCTTCGGGCTCTTCTCGTTCGTGTCGTTCCTCGGCGCCGTCGCCGACGGTGGCTGGCATGCGGCCGATCCGATCGCGCGGATCCTGCGCGGCACGATCGGCGCGGTTTGGAACGTCATCGGAACAGGTCTCGGATTCTTCGTCTGCGGCTACACCGGTGTGCTACTGGCGGTCTCGAATCAACCGGTCTGGAGCGACGGCTGGCCGCTGGGGGGCGTGTTCCTGGCATCCTCGCTCACCGGCGCGGCCGCGCTGCTCCTGCTTCTCGCGCGCTCGCGGCGCGACGTCGACGCCGGCACCTCGGTCCGCCTCGAGCTGGCCGACCGGAACTTCGTCGTCCTCGAGGTCGTGCTCATCGCGGTGTTCCTCGTGACCGTCGCCGTCGCCGGGACCATCGGGAAGATGTCGGGCGTCTGGCTGCTGCTGTGGCTCGTCGTGATCCTCGGTCTGGCCGCGCCGTTCGCCTTCACGCGCGTCGACGCAGCTCGCCGTTGGGCGCCGGTCACCGCGCCGATCCTCGCCCTGCTGAGCGTCCTGGCCTTGCGCGCGCTCGTGATCTTCTCGGCCCAAACCTAGAGCTGAGGCATAGAGAGGGAGCGGGTGCGCGGCGCGGGCCCCGGGTGGGCCGCGGAGCGGAGGCGCGGGCCCGAGACCCGTTTCCCTCTCTCTGGGGAATACATCCCCTCTAAACTCCCCAGACCAGCGTTCCGGAGGGATAGGGAGCAGATGGCAACCGCAGTACCGACGGCAGCAGCACCCGCGCCCGCGCAGGCAGCGCCACGGCCGGCCGAGGCATCCGCGCCGCTCGCACCGGCGACGATCGAAGAGACCGGCCTCACGTCGGCGTTCGTCGCCGACCTGACGCTGAAGCTTCTCTACCAGCGCGCGACGACAGCCGCCGAGCTCGTTCAGATCCTGTGCCTGCCGCTCAAGATCCTCCAGCCCGTCCTCGACTTCTGCAAGACCGAACACCTCGTCGAGGTGAAGGGCGGGGCCGGCGTCACGGCGTCCACCTACGTCTACATGATCACCGAGAAGGGTGCGACTCGCGCGAAGGAAGCGATGGCCCGCAACGGGTATGTCGGCGCGGCACCCGTGCCGCTCGCGGCGTACGTCACGCGTGTGCGCGCGCAGTCCGTCGGCGCGGTGCAGGTCACTCTCGAAGGCCTCCGCAAGGCGCTCGCGCATCTCGTGCTGCCGGACCTCACGCTCCGCCAGCTCGGGCCGGCCATCAACAGCGCGCAGTCGATCTTCCTCTTCGGCCCGCCCGGCACCGGCAAGTCGACGATCTCGAAAGCACTCGCCACGATGCTGCAGGGCAGCATCGTCGTGCCGTACGCGATCCTCGTCGGCCAGCAGATCATCCGCGTGTACGACGCGTCGCGTCACCGCCCGCTCATCGAGCTTGACGCGCGCTTCGACCGACGCTGGGTCCCGGTTTCGCGCCCGTTCGTCGAGGTCGGCGGTGAGCTGACGCTCGAGGACCTCGATCTCGTCTTCGACCCGAACTCGAAGGTCCACGAGGCGCCGTTCCAGATGAAGGCGAGCGGCGGCGTGCTCCTCATCGACGACTTCGGGCGGCAGCGCGCGTCGCCCGATCAGCTCCTCAACCGCTGGATCGTCCCGCTCGACCGTGACGTCGACTTCCTGACGACGAGCGACGGTCGCAAGATCGAAGTCCCGTTCGACGTCCTGCTCGTCTTCGCGACGAACCGCACGCCCTCCTCGTTGGTGGATGAGGCGTTCCTCCGACGCATCCAGTACAAGATCGAGATCAAGCCGCCGACGCCGGAGGAGTTCATGGAGATCCTTCGCCGCGTCTGCGCGCAGCAGAAGATCACCTTCTATCCGAAGGCGGCGGAGTGGATCGCGAAGTACTGCCTCGAGCGGAACATCTCGCTGCGCTCGTGCCATCCGCGTGACCTCATGCAGCACCTCGGCGCCGCGGCGCGGTTCCTCGGAAAGCCGGCGGAGCTCACTCCGGAGCTGGTGCAGCTCGCCTGCGAGACGTACTTCGTAGCGATCTAGGCGAGGGCTGCGAAGGCCGGGCGACTACGCGTGCTGCTCGTGCCAGCGGTGCACGCCGCTCGCGAGACGTCCGAGCGCGAGCGCACCGAGCAGGAGCGCGAAGTCGCGTAGTGCCACGTCGTAGTGCGTCCCGACCGCGAGCAGATCCACGATGATCAGCGCGAACCAGCCGACCACCCAGTAGGCGGCGCGGCGCGGAACGAGTGCCAACCAGATACCGAGCGCGATCTCGAGGATGCCGGCGCCGCGCAGGAAGATCTCCGCCGGCACTCCGAAGGTCCTCGGGATCGCCGGCGCGAGGTACTCCACCCAGTCGATCATCGCGTTCAGGAACTTGTCCGCTCCGGCGAGGATCAGCGTGACGGTGAAGGCATTGCGCAGCAGGAGGTAGGCCTGGTACGCGGGATCGGCGAGATCCGCGGTGACGGTCATCTCAACGACATCGCGGGTGCGGGGCGACGCGTCGCGTCGAACGGCATCCATCGGACTACGCATCTGGCACGACCGATGCCACGTACCGACCGCGCCCTATCCTCAGCCGCGTGAGTCCGAGCGAACGACTGAGCGGTCTGCGGCAGCGGGCCGCGAGCGGTGGCGGTGAGGCCCGGACTGGGCAGCAGCACGCGAAGGGCAAGCTGACCGCGCGCGAACGCGTCGACCTCCTGCTCGACGAGGGGTCGTTCACGGAGCTCGACGCGTTCGTGATGGCGCGGCCCACGGAGCTCATCCCTGACGACGAGCGCGTCATTGGCGACGGTGTCGTAACGGGATTCGGCCGCGTCGATGGCCGGCTCGTCTACGTGTTCTCGCAAGACTTCACGGTGTTCGGCGGCTCGCTTGCCGAAGCGCACGCGGCGAAGATCTGCAAGGTCATGGACCTGGCGGTGCGAAACGGCGCGCCGGTGATCGGACTCAACGACTCGGGCGGCGCGCGGATCCAGGAGGGCGTGGTCTCGCTCGGCGGGTACGCCGACATCTTCCTGCGCAACGTGCTCGCCTCGGGCGTCGTGCCGCAGCTGTCGGCGATCCTCGGGCCGTGCGCCGGCGGCGCCGTGTACTCGCCCGCGATCACCGACTTCATCGCGATGGTGCGCGACACGTCGTACATGTTCGTGACCGGCCCGAACGTCGTGAAGACCGTGACGCACGAGGACGTGACCCTCGACGAGCTCGGCGGCGCGGACGTGCACGCACGACGCTCCGGCGTCGCGCACTTCGAATCCGACGACGAAGTCTCGTGCCTGCAGCTCCTGCGGCGCCTCGTCGGCTATCTGCCGTCCAACAATCTCGATCCCGCGCCGCTCGTTCCGACCGACGACCCGTCTGATCGCCAGGACTCAGGGCTCGACGCGCTCGTGCCCGATGCGGCGAGCAAGCCGTACGACATGAAGGAGGCGATCCGCCGCGTGTTCGACGACGGCGAGATGCTCGAGGTCCACGAGGGCTGGGCACGCAACATCATCTGCGCCTTCGCGCATCTGGACGGCCGCAGCGTCGGGGTGGTCGCGCAGCAGCCGATGGTCCTCGCGGGCGTGCTCGACATCGACGCGTCGGTGAAGGCCGCGCGCTTCGTCCGATTCTGCGACGCGTTCAACATCCCGCTCGTCACATTCGTGGACGTCCCCGGATTCCTACCGGGGACCGCGCAGGAGCACGGCGGCATCATTCGGAACGGAGCGAAGCTCCTCTACGCGTACGCCGAGGCGACGGTGCCGAAGCTCACCGTCATCACGCGCAAGGCCTACGGCGGCGCGTACGACGTGATGTCGAGCAAGCACATCCGCGGCGACTACAACGTCGCGTGGCCCAGCGCGGAGATCGCGGTCATGGGCCCGGAGGGCGCGGTGAACATCGTGTATCGCGAGGAGATCGAGCGCGCGAAGGATCCCGAGGCGCGGCGGAAGGAGCTGGTCGCCAGCTACGTGGAGCGCTTCGCGAATCCGTATGTCGCCGCGGCGCGCGGTTACCTCGACGACGTGATCGAGCCGCATGAAACGCGGCCGCGCCTGATCGCGGCGCTCCGATCGCTGGCCGGGAAGCGCGACACGAATCCGAAGCGCAAGCACGGCAACATCCCGCTGTGACGCCCTAAGAGGCTGCGCTGACGAAGCGGCTGCGAGCGGTCCTCGTCGCGAACCGCGGCGAGATCGCCGTGCGCGTGATCCGGGCGTGCCACGAGCTCGGGATCCGCGCCGTCGCGGTGTACAGCGACGTCGATCGCGGTGCGCTGCACGTGCGTCTCGCCGATGAGGCGTATCCGATCGGGCCGGCGGCGCCGCGCGAGAGCTATCTCGCGATCGGCAAGCTCGTTGAGGTCGCGCGCCGCGCGAGGTGCGACGCGGTCCATCCCGGCTATGGGTTCCTCTCGGAGAACGCGGACTTCGCGGACGCGGTGCGCGGTGCCGGTCTGGTGTTCGTCGGGCCGCCCGGTGAGGTGCAGCGGCGGCTCGGCGACAAGACGCAGGCGCGGCGTTTGGCCCGCGACGCCGGCGTGCCCATCGCGGACGGGACGCTCGCGCCGCTCCGGGATCTCGCCGAGGCTCGGAGCGAGTCGAAGCGCATCGGCTACCCGGTGATGCTCAAAGCCGCGGCGGGCGGCGGCGGCAAGGGTATGCGCGCGGTCGCATCGGCGGCCGAGCTCGATGCCGCGTGGCGTCTGTCGTCCGGCGAAGCGGCCGGCGCGTTCGGCTCGGAGGCGCTGTTCGTCGAGAAGCTCATCGAGCACGCGCGCCACGTCGAGATGCAGATCCTCGCGGACGGGTCTTTGGGCGACGCCGCGCTGCGGATCGCGCGGGCCGCGGGGTACGTGAGCGCCGGCACGGTCGAGTTCCTCGTCGACGAGCGCGGCGGGTTCTCCTTCCTCGAGGTCAACACCCGCCTGCAGGTGGAGCATCCCGTGACCGAGCTCGTGACCGGGCTCGACCTCGTCGCGCTACAGCTGCGCATCGCCGCGGGCGAGCCGTTGCCGTTCGCGCAGAGCGACGTGCGTCGCCGCGGCGCGGCGATCGAAATGCGCGTGACCGCGGAGGACGCGCGGCGCGGTTTCGTGCCCGCGACCGGGCGCATCGCGGTGCTGCGCGAGCCCGCCGGACCCGGCGTGCGCGTCGATTCCGGTCTCTTCGACGGACTTGTGGTGACGAGCGATTACGACCCGCTGCTCATGAAGGTCATCGCGCATGGCGTCGATCGGACGGAGGCGCTCGCGCGCGCGCGACGCGCGGTGCGCGAGACGATCGTCGCCGGGCTGCCGACGAGCCTCGCGTTCCACGCTCATGTCCTCGACGAGCCCGACTTCGTCGCCGGGCGCTACGACACGGCGTACGTCGCGATGCACTGGCCGCCGCGCGCGCCGGTGGAGCTCGACGACAGCCAGATCACCGCTGCCGCGCTCGTCGCGGTGCTCGCTGCGCGCGGACGCGCCACGCGCCGGCTCGTCGCGTCGCCCGACGGGGCGTGGTCACGCGCCGGCCGCGAGGAGGCCCTGCGGTGATCTACGAAGTGAGCGTCGGCGGGCGGCGGCTGCAAGTCGACGTCGCCGCGGACGGACGCTTCCTCATCGATGGGGCGGTCGTCGCGGCGGAGATCGCCGAGATCGCACGTGGCCGCCAGTGGTCGGTGCGCATCGGAGGTCGCAGTCACGAGGTGACCGTACTCACGCACGATCCGCTCCGTCTGCTCGTCGACGGACGTGAGGCCGAGGCGAGCGCGCTGGACGAGCGCGCGGCCGCCTCGGCGCGGGGCGCGAGCGCGGCGCGCGGTGGCCGTCACGAGCTCCGCGCGCCGATGCCCGGTCTCCTGAAGGCGGTGCACGTCACGGAAGGCGACGTGGTCGAGCGCGGCGCGCCGATCATGACGCTCGAAGCGATGAAGATGGAGAACGAGCTCCTCGCGCCGGCGCGCAGCCGCGTCGTGCGCCTCGCCGTGAGCGCGGGAACGAAGGTCGAGGGCGGTGCGGTGCTGGCGGTGCTCGAGGAATCGGAGTGAGGAAGCTCGCCATCGCCGCGGTCGTGCTTCTCGTCGTCGTCGGCGCGATCTCGACGGCGTTCGGCCTGCTCGTGCTGCGGCCGCTTCCCTCGATCGACGCCGACGAACGCCTCCTCGGCCTGGACGAGCGTGTCGAGGTCCTGCGCGACACCTACGGCGTACCGCATCTCTTCGCGACCGACACGCACGACCTCTTCTTCGCGCAGGGCTACGTCACCGCGCAGGACCGCCTCTGGCAGATGGACGTCTACCGGCGCGCCGCGGAGGGCAAGCTCGCGGAGGTGCTCGGCGAGCCCGCGCTCGAGTCGGATCGCTTCATGCGCACGCTCGGTCTCGGCCGCGCGGCGCAGCTCGACCTCGGGGTGATCTCGGACGAGAGCCGCGGTGTTCTCGAGGCGTACATGGAAGGTGTGAACAAGTTCCTTCAGCAGCACGGTGAGAGCCTGCCGATCGAGTTCACGATCCTCGGGTACCGACCCGAGCCGTGGACCGTGCTCGACACGCTCGCGATCAGCAAGCTGCAGCTCTACGACGCCGCGGGGAATTACACGCAGGAGCTGCTCCGCGCGAGCATCGCGGCGCGTCTGGGCCCCGACGTCCTCGCGACGCTGCTTCCCGACCCGTCGACGAACGCCGTCGCTTTCGACGCGCGCGCGTGGGCGCTCGTGGCGCCGCAGCTGTCGCCCGGGCTCGCCGGCGACGGGCCCGCGGCGCTTGCGAGCGTGCTTGGCGGCGCCGGCCAGGGCCTCGGCTCGAACTGTTGGGCGCTCGCCGGTTCGCGCACCGCTTCCGGCAAGCCGCTGCTCGCCGGCGATCCCCATTTGCCGGTGCGCAACCCGAGCATCTGGTACGAGGTCGCGCTCGACGCAGGCGATCTGCATCTCATCGGGTTCTCGATCCCGGGCGTGCCCGGCGTCGTGGTCGGACACAACGACCGCATCGCGTGGAGCTTCACCTACGCGCTCGCGGACACGCAGGACCTCTTCGTCGAGCGCCAGGATCCCACCGACCTGCGCCGCTACGAGTTCGAGGGCCGCATGGAGAACGCGACCTTCACGCGCGAGGTGATAAAGGTGAAGGGCCGTGCGGACGACGTGGTCCTCGACGTCGCCATCACGCGGCACGGCCCGATCCTCACGCCGGTCCTCAAGGATCAAAAGGCGCAGCTCGCGCTGCGCTGGAACGCGCTCGACGGCACGCGCACCGTCGAGGCGGTGCTCGGCATGGGACGCGCCCGCAGCTTCAGCGAGTTCCGCGCCGCGGCCGCGCTCTTCGTCGGCGCGACCCTCTCCGCGTGCTACGCGGATGTCGACGGGCACATCGGCTATCAGCTCGTGGGTCGTCTGCCCGATCGCAAGTCGGGCGACGGGCGGATGCCGGTGCCGGGCTGGAGCGGCGACTACGAATGGCGCGGCCTGATCCCCGCCGACGCCAACCCGTTCCTCCTCGATCCGCCTGGCGGCGTCGTGCTCAACGCGAACAACCGGCCCGTCGACCGCGCAACGGAGACCGGCTGGGAAGGCGAGTGGGATCCGGGCTTCCGCTACGCGTTCCTTCGGGCGGCGCTCACCGACATCACTGGAGCGGACGTCGCGCGGTTCCGCTCATTGCAGAACGACGTGACCTCGCTGCCGGTGCAGCGTTTCCGTGCCGCGATCCTCTCCGCTCACGCGGTGAGCCCGCTCGCTTCCGAAGCGCAGCGTCTGGTGCGCGATTGGAACGGCGCGCTCAGCGTCGACTCCGCCGCCGCGGCCATGTACGAATCGTGGCTCGTGCACATGTGCGAGCGGACGTTCCGCGACAAGCTCGGGCAGTCGCTCTACGAGCAGTACCTCACCGATGGCCGGCCGACGTTCGCGCTCTACGACCTCATCGGATCCCCGTCGAGCACCTGGTTCGCCGATCTCGCGAGCGGTGATGCGGGGGATCGCGACGCGATCGCGGGCGCGGCGCTCGAGGACGCGGTGCGCGATCTTGTGAAACGCCTCGGTCCGACGACCGCGTCGTGGCGGTGGGGCGATCTGCACACGGTCTCGTTCGCGCACCCGCTCTCGGCCGTCAAGCCGCTGGACCTCATCCTCACGATCGGACCGGTGCGCCGCGCGGGCGACGGCTACTCACCGAACAACGGCGCGTACTCACTGCTGCAGCCCTTCGCGGTGCGCAGTCATTCATCGGAGCGGCAGATCGTCGACCTCGCCGACGTGGATGCATCGCTGTCGATCATCCCGACCGGCCAGAGCGGTCAGCCGTACTCGCCGCACTGGGGCGATCAGACGCAGCTGTGGGCGAACGGCGAATACAAACCGATGGTGCTTTCGCGAGAGCGGATCGGGAAGATCGAGGGAAAGCTCGTGCTTCGGGCGCGCTGACCGTCGGGCGTAAGGTTCTGTCATGCGTCGCACCGCGCTTGTGCTCGCGCTCAGCCTTGTCGCGGTAGCCTGCTCGTCTGCGGTCACCGATCAACGAACTCTCGAGCCGACGCCGACCGTCGCGCCGCCGACGATGTCGGTCTCCCCTCCGACTGTGGCGCCGAGTGCGACCCCGCTGACGACCTCTGCGTCAGGTCCGACGCCGGTGCCGCGAAAGATGACCGGACGAGCGACGCTGATGACGACCGGTGCGGGCGTGGCCGGCGTACGCGTGCGCGTGTCGCCGCTGCCGCAGAGCGACGGGCGCGTGCCAGGTCCCGACGCGACGGCGACGACCGACGACAGCGGCGTGTACACGCTCACGGTCCTCACCTGGACGCCGGAGGCCTTGGCATCGTCCGGCAGCTTCCAGGCGATGATGGAGGTCACGCCGCCCGCGGGTCTGCTCGTGCTCGACGTGACGAGGGTGCTCGGCGGCCCGCCCGGGACCACGGCTGGGATGTTGACCGGGCGGCCGCTGATGCTGGGGGATCTGGACGGGGCGATCGACATCACGCTTGGCCTCGGCCACGTCGTTGAAGGCACGGTCACCAGCGGCATCACCGGAGCTCCGCTCGCGGGGATCGGCGTCAGCGCGCTCGGGCCGAATTCGATGCTGATCTACGGCGGGGCGGGCGACGCATTCGAGATCGAAGCCACCACGACGACCGACGCGACCGGCAGGTACAGGCTCACCGTGCGGTCAGGCACCTTCGCGATATACACGCGCGGACCGCAGGACGCCCAGCAGCGCTTCTGGAGCGACGATCCCGCGGTCTTCAAGGTGACACCACTGACCGTCGAGCGCGACGTCGCCGGCATCGACATCGTGGTCGTTCCGGTGACGCAGATCAGCGGCCAGGTCCGATCCGGCCCTTCGTTCGGCGATGGCGTCGGCACCTTCGTCATGTACGTTCCGCCGGGGACCTACCGACTCGTGTTCGATCCGCCGGCGGCGTCGCCGTACGTGGCGCAGTGGTGGAGCAAGGCTGCTGGCTTCGCGACCGCCAGCGATGTGATCGTTGGGGCGTCGCTGGTCAGACTCGAGGTCGAGCTGGCGCGGAGGCCGTGACCTCATAGCCTCGCGCGTACCATCGCGATATGGCTGAGCCGCGTCGCGCGACCGAGCGCGCGCGTCACGACACGACGTACGGCGCGCCGCTGCCACCGTCCTATTCAGACGACGACGCGTACCGCCGCGCCGTCGACCGTCTCGGTCTCCCGGGCGAGCCGCCGTTCACACGCGGCGTGCAGCCGACGATGTATCGCGGCCGTCTCTGGACGATGCGGCAGTACGCGGGCTTCGGCACGGCCGAGGAGACGAATGCGCGCTTCCGCTACCTCCTCGAGCACGGGCAGACCGGTCTCTCCGTCGCGTTCGATCTCCCGACGCAGATGGGCTACGACGCGGACGACGAGCAGGTCGCGGGCGAGGTGGGGAAGGTCGGCGTGTCCATCTCGAGCCTCGCGGATCTCGAGCAGCTCTTCGCGGGCATCCCGCTCGACAAGGTCACGACCTCGATGACGATCAACGCGACGGCGGCGATCCTGCTCGCGATGTACGCGGCGGTCGCGAAGCGGCAGGGCGTTCCGCTCGCGCGCATCGGCGGCACGACGCAGAACGACATCCTGAAGGAGTACATCGCGCGCGGGACATACATCTTCCCGCCGCGCCCGTCGCTCCGCCTGGTGACCGATCTCATCGCGTACTGCGCGGCGGAGCTGCCGCGCTGGAATCCGATCTCGATCAGCGGCTACCACATTCGCGAGGCCGGCTCGGATTCGGTGCAGGAGCTCGCGTTCACCTTTGCCGACGCGATCGCCTACGTGGAGGGCGCGGTCGCCGCCGGCCTGGATGTCGACGCGTTCGCGCCGCAGCTCTCGTTCTTCTTCGCCGCGCATTCGACGCTCCTCGAAGAGGTCGCGAAGTTCCGCGCCGCCCGGCGCATCTGGGCCGATGTCCTGCGCGACCGCTTCGGCGCCACGCGTGCCGACGCCCTCGCGCTCCGTTTCCATACGCAGACGATGGGATCGACGCTCACCGCCCAACAGCCCCTCAACAACATCGTGCGGACCGCGATCGAAGCGCTCGCGGCCGTGTTCGGTGGCACGCAGTCGCTTCACACCAACGCGTACGACGAGGCGCTCGCGCTCCCGAGCGAAGAGTCGGCGCGCCTCGCGCTCCGGACGCAGCAGATCATCGCCGAGGAGACGGGCGCCGCGGACACGATCGATCCGCTGGGTGGCGCGTACGCGATCGAGGCGCTCACCGCGGACATCGAGCGCCGCGTCCACGCCGAGCTCGACAAGATCGCCGCGATGGGCGGCGCGCTCGCGGCCATCGAGAAGGGCTACCAGATGCGCGCCATCGAGGACTCGGCCTACGCGCAGCAGAGGGCGGTCGAAAGCGGCGAGAAGGTGATCGTCGGCGTGAACGCCTATCGCTCCGAGGGCGACGACGCCGTGCCGCCGCTCCAGCGCGTCGACGACGCGGTCGTCCGCGGGCGCGTCGAGCGTCTGCGCGCACACCGGGCGAAGCGGGACCGTGCCGCGACCGAGCGCGCCCGGGCCGACCTGCTCACCGCCGCACGCGGGACGGCCAATCTCGTGCCGCCGATCGTCGCCGCGGTCGAGGCCGGCGTGACGCTCGGCGAGATCTGCGCCGCCGTCGACACGCCGACCGCCGAGCTGCACCCATCGCGCATCGACGTCCGCATGCAGGGCCGCATCCTCATCGGCGGCGCGCGCGCGACCGCGGAGTCGATCACCCGCTCGCACGCCTGCGGCGTCGCCGCGATCGTGGCCGGCGCGGCGCCGGCCGGCGGGCTCCGCGTCGTGTACGGCGACGAGGCGACCGCGTCGGGCGCGACGACCGGCCCCGAAGCGCCGACCGTCCTGTGCCTCATCGGCTTCGGCACCGCGCCGCTGCCGCGCGAGATCTTCGCGCCTCTCGCCGCGCTCGTCGGTGCGCGCGCCGCGGTGCACACCGCGTCCGCGCGGCTCTTCGTATTCGCGCCCGAGACCGCGGGCGACTTCGCGCACAGCGCGCCGTCGCTGGCGCTCGCGGATGATTGGCTCGGCGCCCGGCCGATGGACGAGCACCTCGCGCTCGCCGGCGTGACACGCTTCGCGAGCGAGATCGAGGCGGAAGCGGTCTCCACCGCTGACGGTCCGGTGCCGGTCGCGAACGTGCTCGCCTTCGACGCGCCGCGCACGCCGCAGACCTAGCGCCGCGCACCGGCCCGCCACTAATCTTCCGCCGTGGGGAGAAAACGCCGGCGCGAGCGCCGCGGCGATCGGGACGCGCACGCCTCCGCCAACGCGGAGACGGCGGAGCCGAAGCGCGTCGCGAAGGCCGAGGAGCGACGTCGCGCGAAATACGCCGAGGATCGCAAGCGGCTCGAGCGGCGGCGCACGGTGATCGGCCTCCTCGCGCTCATCCCGCTCGCGGCGTGGGCGCTGCAGGCGCCGTTCGGACCGCTCGACTTCGTCGGCATCTCGCCGCGCGACGGCTGGCTTCTCGTGTGGGCCGCCCTCTTCGGCTCGTTCCTCGGGCTTACCATTCGGCTCGTTCTTGAGCGGCGCAGATTCGAGCGCGCAGCGGCGAACGGGCGCCCCGCTTAACGCGGGGCAGGCCGTCGAGCTCGTGAGCCACTCGTCACTTCACACCGAGCGCGTCGGCGAGCGTCTCGCGCGCCTCGCGCGTCGAGCTGCTCGAACCGACCGATACGGAGTCCGGCGTCGCGCGCTTCGTCGCCGAGCGCGGCCGGCCGACGCTGCATCACCTCTGCTTCGTCGTCGACGATCTTGCGGGGACGCTCGTCCGCCTTGCGGCCGAGGGCGTCGAGCTCGTCGATCGCGAACCGCGCCGCGGCGTCGACGGTCTGGTCGCGTTCCTTCATCCGCGCGCCGCGAACGGCGTGCTCGTCGAGCTCATCGATCGCGCCAGCCTCCGCGACTAGACCGAAAACAAGCGGCTAAACCGAATACCATGGGACGTGGATGGGACCCCGCATCGCTGTGAGCCTCTGCGGCCACGCTGCGCGTCGGTGCGTAATCGCGCGCGAGCAGTACCTGGACGCGATCCGGCGCACCGGCGCCGAGCCGATCACGGTCGATCCGGCCGATGCGCTGCCCGAGGAGTTCGACGGCCTGTGCCTGACCGGCGGCGGCGACATCGACCCGGCGCGCTACGGCGAGGTCAACTCCGCCTCCCTCGACATCGACGACGCGCGCGACACCATCGAGCTCGCGCTGCTCGATCGCGCGCTCGCGCGCGACATCCCGGTGCTCGGGGTCTGCCGCGGCTTCCAGCTGATCAACGTCCGCTTCGGCGGATCCCTGGAGCAGCACCATCTCGGACACTCGCCGAAGTACCCGCCTGAGGGCGCGCCGGTCTCCGATGACCCGGCGGGCGCGGACGCCGTACGCCACGTCATCGCGGCCGCGCCCGGGTCGAAGCTCGCCGCGGCGTGCGGGGATGAGGCGTTCAGCGTGAACTCGAGCCATCACCAGGTGGTGACGCCCGACGGCCTGGCGCCCGACCTGCGCGCCACCGCGCGCGTCGGCGAGCTCGTCGAGGCGCTCGAGTCGCCGGCGCACCGGTGGGTCGTCGCGGTGCAGTGGCATCCCGAGCGCACCGCGCAGGTCGCGGCCGCCGCGACGCGGATCTTCGAGGCGTTCGTCGCCGAGGTGAAGCGCACACCGGTCACCGCCGCGTGACCGCCTCGACCGAGCTCGTCGCTTCGGTCGAGATCGCGCACGAGGCGCGGATAGAGAGGGTCCCCTCCGGCGCCGCCGACGGCCCTGTCCTCCGCGTGATCCCCGGCGACGCGGTGCGCGTCGCGGTGCTCCTCGGGCGCGATCCGCAGCTCGCTCGCGCGATGGCCTTCGGCGCACTGGCCGGCGGCGCGTCCCTCGTCGGTCTCGTCGGCACCCACGACGGGCGGTCGTTCCTCGAGCGCGCGGAGCTGCTTCGCGATGCGCACCCCGACCTTGTCGTCGCGCTCGCGCCCGATCGCCGCGACGCCGATGGGATCGTCGAGCTCGCTGAGGCGCTGCGGTTCGGCTGCGCGGATCAGCACCCGCTCCCGCACATCCTCGTCGCGGCTGACGAGCGCATTCGCGATCGCCTCGCCGCGTCGTGTCGGGCGAACACGATCGAGGCACTGCCAGATGTGCGCCTGCCCGCGGGTCGCGAGGCGCTGGTGGCGCGCCTTCGCGCGGTGCGCCGGCGCGCGCAGGGCGACGTGGTCCTGCGCGACGAGGCGCTCGAGGCCGCGGCGCGCGCGATGGCGGTCGACGCGAAGGCCGACGTCGTCGTTCTCGATGTCACCGGCGGCGCGACCTCGGTGATCCACGCGCGGCCGGACGGGGTCGTCCTCGGTATCCACGAGCGGCTCGGCGTCGGCGCGGCGGCGGACCGCGTCGTCGCGCGTGCGGGGCTCGATCGCGTGCGCCGCTGGATGCCGCGCGCGGTCGAAGCGCCCGCGCTGCTGGAGCGCGTGTTCAACCGCGCGCGGTGGCCCGACGCGATACCCGCGTCGGTGCTCGCACTCTCGCTGGAGATGGCGCTCGCTCGCGAGGCGATCGCGCACGCACTTTCTGACGCGGAACGCGCCGGCGCATCGCTCGAGGCAGCGTGGGCCGCTCCGCTGGTCGTGCTGACGGGCCGACCGACGCTCATCTCGCGCGCGCCCGGTGACGCGCTCGTCGCCGCCGGCGCGCTCGCCGCACGGGGTCGAGTGGCGACGCTGCCGACCATCGACCCGATCGCGATCGTTGCCGAGATGTGGCCGCGGCGTTCGGCGGCCGTGCGTGTAAAGGACGAGAACGGCGTCGTCGAGGAGCGCGTCGCGCGCGGATCCTTCCTGCTGGTCCGGACGAAGGGCGTCGTCGAGATCGAGATGCCGAGGACGACCGTTCGTCCACGCGCGGACCACCTGGAGCTCGGCGTCGTGATCGACGCGCGCGGCCGCCCGCTCGCGCTCCCGCCGCGTGACGCCGAGCGCATCCCGACGCTCGCGCGCTGGTACGCCGCGCTCGACGTTCTGCCGGCGGAGACCCGCTGATGTCCTGGCGGTATTCGCGCTGGTCCGCGGATCATCCGCTCCCGATCGGCGCGAGCGAGCGCGCCCTGGAGGGGCAGGAGGTCCGCGCCGGTGACGTACTCGCGGCGGGGACGACGTACGGCACGCCGGTGCGCGTCGCCGGCGCGCGTCGCGTCGGCATCGCGCCCGACGATCTCGCCCGCGTCATGCGCGTGCCGGTCGGCGGCGGCGTCGAGCGTCGGACGGTCATCGCGCGCACCGGTCGCCGCTTCGCGCGCGCGGTCTCCTCGCCGATCGCCGGACGCTTGATCCATCAGCGCGCCGACGGCGATCTCTACGTCGCGCCGGTGGTCGGTCGCTGGGTCGTGCGATCGACGCTCGACGGCGAGGTTTCGCGCTCCGACGACGGATGCGTCACGGTCATGGGATCCGCGTGGGCGCTGCAGGGCATCGCCGCGTACGGACCCGACGCGATCGGCGAGATCGCGCTCGCCGTCGACACGCCGACCGCCGAGCTGCACCCATCGCGCATCGACGTCCGCATGCAGGGCCGCATCCTCATCGGCGGCGCGCGCGCGACCGCGGAGTCGATCACCCGCTCGCACGCCTGCGGCGTCGCCGCGATCGTGGCCGGCGCGGCGCCGGCCGGCGGGCTCCGCGTCGTGTACGGCGACGAGGCGACCGCGTCGGGCGCGACGACCGGCCCCGAAGCGCCGACCGTCCTGTGCCTCATCGGCTTCGGCACCGCGCCGCTGCCGCGCGAGGTCTTCGCGCCTCTCGCCGCGCTCGTCGGTGCGCGCGCCGCGGTGCACACCGCGTCCGCGCGGCTCTTCGTATTCGCGCCCGAGACCGCGGGCGACTTCGCGCACAGCGCGCCGTCGCTGGCGCTCGCGGATGATTGGCTCGGCGCCCGGCCGATGGACGAGCACCTCGCGCTCGCCGGCGTGACACGCTTCGCGAGCGAGATCGAGGCGGAAGCGGTCTCCACCGCTGACGGTCCGGTGCCGGTCGCGAACGTGCTCGCCTTCGACGCGCCGCGCACGCCCCAGACCTAGCGCCGCGGACCGGCCCGCCACTAATCTTCCGCCGTGGGGAGAAAACGCCGGCGCGAGCGCCGCGGCGATCGGGACGCGCACGCCTCCGCCAACGCGGAGACGGCGGAGCCGAAGCGCGTCGCGAAGGCCGAGGAGCGACGTCGCGCGAAATACGCCGAGGATCGCAAGCGGCTCGAGCGGCGGCGCACGGTGATCGGCCTCCTCGCGCTCATCCCGCTCGCGGCGTGGGCGCTGCAGGCGCCGTTCGGACCGCTCGACTTCGTCGGCATCTCGCCGCGCGACGGCTGGCTTCTCGTGTGGGCCGCCCTCTTCGGCTCGTTCCTCGGGCTTACCATTCGGCTCGTTCTTGAGCGGCGCAGATTCGAGCGCGCAGCGGCGAACGGGCGCCCCGCTTAACGCGGGGCAGGCCGTCGAGCTCGTGAGCCACTCGTCACTTCACACCGAGCGCGTCGGCGAGCGTCTCGCGCGCCTCGCGCGTCCCGGCGACGTCGTCGCGCTGTGGGGCGAGCTCGGGGCGGGGAAGACCGTCCTCGCGAAGGGCATCGCGACCGGCCTCGGCCTCGACGCGTCGGACGTCTCGAGCCCGACGTTCGTGATCCTGCACGAGCACTTCGGCGGCAGGCTGCCGCTCTTTCACCTGGATCTCTATCGCCTGGAGGCCTCGAAGGATCTCGGGACCACCGGGTGGGAGGAGACGCTCGACGGCGGTGGGATGACGGTGATCGAGTGGCCGGATCGCGCCGGCGCGGCGCTGCCGCCCGATCGCCTCGACGTGCACCTCGGCCACATCGCCGACACGAAGCGGTCCGTCGCGCTGCGCGCCACCGGTCCGCGATCGGCCGAGCTCCTGGAGGGTTTCCGTGACTCTCTTGGCGCTTGACACCTCGACCGAGTGGGCCTCGGTCGCGCTCTACGACGGACGCGATGTCCTGGCCGAGGAGACGTGGCACGCGCAGCGCCGTCACGCCGACGAGCTGTTCCCGACGATCGAGCGTCTCCTCGCGCGAACGCACATCACGCTCGCGTCGATCGACAAGGTCGCCGTCGCCACCGGCCCGGGATCCTTCACCGGTCTCCGCATCGCGATCGCCGCGGCCCAGGGGCTCGCGCGCGGCGCTGGCGCCGCGCTGGTCGGCATTTCGACGCTCGACGTGCTCGCCTATCCGCACGCGGCGTCGAAGCAGCGGACGTGCCCGCTGCTGCCCGCGGGACGCGACGAGTTCTACGCGGCGTTCTATCAGGAGCGGAATCGCAGGTGGCAGCGGCGCTCGCCGTTCATCGCGGCGACGCTGCCCGAGCTCTGCCGCCAGATCGGTGTGCACACACTCTTCGTCGGCGAGATCGGCGCCGAGACCGAGCAAACGCTGCGCGACATCCTCGGCCCGAAGGCGCTCTTCGCCTC
>VBEZ01000196.1 GCA_005882255.1 Chloroflexota bacterium
CGGACGTCCTCAATTCACGATCCGGCCGTCGCGCATGCGCACGATCCGCTGCGCGCGCGACGCGATGCCAGCGTCGTGCGTGACGAGCACGACCGTCTGTCCCCGCGCATGCAGCTCCGTGATCACGGCAAGCAGTGCCTCGCCGTTCGCGGAGTCGAGGTTGCCGGTCGGCTCGTCGGCGAGGAGCAGCGCGGGATCCGTCACGAGCGCCCGCGCAATGGCGGTGCGCTGCATCTCGCCGCCCGACAGCTGGCTCGGTCGATGATCCGCGCGCGGGCCCATTCCGAGTCGGTCCAGGACCGCGCGCGCCCGCTCGAGCCTCCGTTCGCGCGGCACGCCGGCGAACACCAGGGGCAGCGCGACATTCTCGACCACGCGGTAGCGGGGGAGCAGGTTGAACGCCTGGAAGATCATCCCCACCTTCTCGCGCCGGTACGTCGCGAGCGCCACCTCGTCCATCGCGGACAGATCCGCGCCATCGACGACGACCGCCCCGCGCGTCGGACGCTCGAGGCCGGCGAGGATGTTCAGCAGCGTCGATTTGCCCGAGCCGGACGGCCCCATCACCGCGAGGAACTCGCCGCGCCGCACTTCGAGCGTCACACCGTCGAGCGCGGACACGGCCGTCGCTCCGGTCGGATACACGCGCGCGACGTCCGTCGCGCGGACGATCACGCCGTCCGTCGCAGCCATGCGCGCAGCGCACTCTCGAACGCGGTGGGAGCCTCGAGGTTCGCGATATGTCCGGCGCCGGGAATGATGCTCAGCGTGGCGTTCGGGATCGCCTCGCTCATCGCCTGCGCCAGCGGGAGCGGCGTGATCTCGTCTTCGTCGCCGACGACCACCGCGGTCGGGACGTCGATCGTCGGCAGGTCGGGCCGGCTGTCGGGGCGATAGGCCATCGCGACGCTTCCCTGCGCGACGCCGTCGGGTGTCTGCCCGCGGATCATCTTTAGGAGCGGATCCCAGTGCGGCGAACCCTTGCGCAGCCACGGCGGCGGTGTCTTCAGCAGCGCCTCGATCCCGCGCTCGCGGATGAGGGCTGCGAGACGCAGCCGCTTGTCGCGCGCGTCCTCTGTGTCGGCCTCGGCGCGCGTGTCGGCGAGAAACAGACGCTCGACGCGGTCGGGGTGGCGGCGCCACAACGCGAACGCGACGTAGCCGCCCAGCGAGATGCCCGCCACCGCCGCGCGCTCGATCTTCGCCGCATCCATCGCGTCGACGACACTGTCGGCGTAGTCGTCCATCGATGCGTCGCCGCGCGGCACCGCGGTGCCGCCGAATCCGGGGAGCGAGGGAGCGATGATCGGGTCGGCCGCGTCGCGCAGCGTGCGGACCTCGTGTGCCCACATCGCGCCGCTCAGTGGATAGGCGTGGATGAGCACCAGAGCGGTCACCGCTGCTCAGTTTGAGCCAGAATCGAGGGATGCGGGTGATCCATGTCACCAAGGCCGGACGCGAGCGTTCGGCCAATCCGATCTTCGTCGGTGAGGTCGACTACCAGACTGCAGTCGGCGAGGAGAGTCGTGACCTCCGGCTCTCGGAGGTGCATTTCATTCGCGGCGCCGTGAACAAGCCGCACGTCCACACGACCGATCAGATCCTCGTCATCACCGAGGGCGAGGGCCTCGTCGCGACCGACGCGGAGCGCCACGAAGTGAGCGCCGGCGACGTCGCGTTCATCCCCGCGAACACGAAGCACTGGCACGGCGCACGGCCCGGCAAAGACATGACGCACTGGTCGATCCTCGGCAACGCCAAGACGACGATCGCCCCGGAATGACCCGCGAGCGCTTCGTCGTCGGCGCGGCCGTGATCGGTCTGATCGTGCTCACGCTGGTGCTATTCCTCAGTAGCGTCGCGACCGTCCACACCGCGAGGATCAACAGCTTTCAGCGCACCGCTGACCCGAGCAAGATCGTTGTCAATGTCATCATCGGGTTCGGCGTCGATGTCGCCGAGCGGACCGTCCGCGAGGGTCCTCAGTCCGTCACTGTCACGGTCGCCGTGCGACAGAACTCCGGCGTTTATCCCGCGGTCGCGTTCATCGTGCCGGTCCTCGTATCGCTCAAGGACCCGCTTGGGGACCGTGCCGTGCTCGACCAGGATGGACAGCCCGTGCGAGACGCCGGCGACTACAGCCCGCCCGGACTGACGCCGCGGCCCTAGAACTTCGCCGGCAGCTCCGCCCCCACCATCTTCTCGAGCCGTGCGATGCGCTCCTCGATCGGCGGATGCGTCGAGAACAGTCCGCTGAGACCGCCGGGCAGCAGAGGCTGCACGATGAAGAGCGGCGCCACTGAGGGGTTCACCGGCAACGGGATCTTCTTGCCGTAGGTCTCGAGCTTTCGCAGCGCTGACGCGAGCGCGAGTGGGTCGTGCGTGAGCTCCGCGCCCTGGTCGTCTGCGCCATATTCGCGGGAGCGGCTGACGGCGAGCTGGACGAGCATCGCCGCGAGCGGCAGCAGGACGATGCCGAGGATCAACCCGATCGTCCCGAGCCCACCGGAGTCACGGCGGTCGCGACCACCGCCGCCGAACCACATCGACCACTGCGCCATCTGCGCCATGTAGCTGATCGCGCCGGCGACCGATGCGACGACCGCCATCACGAAGGTGTCGCGGTTGCGCACGTGGCCGAGCTCGTGCGCGAGCACACCGGTCAGCTCGCGCTCGCTGACGATGTCGAGGATCCCGCGCGTCACCGCGACGACCGCGTGCTGCGGGTCGCGGCCGGTGGCGAACGCGTTCGGCGCGGGTTGATCGATGACGAAGATCCGCGGCGTGGGAAGTCCCGCGGTCTCGGCGACGCGGCCGACGATCCGGTAGAGCTCCGGCGCCTCAGCTTCGGTCACCGGTTTCGCGCCCGCGAACGAGAGCGCGATGCGGTCGCTGAACCACCAGGTGCCGAAATTCAGGACGAGCGAGATGAGGAGCGCGGGCACCACCGCGTCCGGGCCGAAGAACCAGCGCGCCGCGGCGATGAGGATCAGCGTGAGGAGCGTCAGCAGCCCGACGATCTTGACTGTGTTGAACATTCCGAAGTTAGTACCCCAGATTCCGTGCCACGTTTCTCGCAGGGCACGTCTGTTTCGATGGTAGCCCCGATAGGCTCCATGGCGGACGGCATGGACACAGATCCGTAGACCGTCGCCCATGAGACAGTCGGGGCGCCCCCGGCTCCGGCATCATGCCGGGATGCTCAACCGCCAGAAGGCCGCGTTCGTCTTCATCTTCATCACGGTCCTGCTCGACATGGTCTCTTTCGGCGTGATCATCCCGGTCTTCCCCCAGTTGATCCTCAAGTTGCAGGGCGGAGACATGGCGGGCGCGGCCGCCGTGTTCGGCATCTTCGGTACGGCCTTCGCCGTAATGCAATTCGTCTTCTCGCCGGTGCAGGGCGCGTTGGCGGATCGCTACGGAAGACGACCTGTGATCCTCCTGTCGAACCTGGGGCTCGGTCTCGACTACATGGTCATGGCGCTCGCGCCGACGATCCCGATCCTGTTCCTCGGCCGCCTCGTCTCGGGGGCGACGTCCGCGTCGTTCAGCATCTCCGGCGCGTATGTCGCCGACGTCACGCCGCCTGAGAACCGCGCGGCGCGCTTCGGCATGCTCGGTGCGGCGTTCGGGATCGGGTTCATCGTCGGTCCCGCGATCGGCGGCCTCCTCGGCGCGATCGATCTACGCGCGCCGTTCTGGGCGGCGGCGGTCCTATCGATAACGAACTTTCTCTACGGCGTGTTCATCCTGCCCGAGTCGCTGCCGGCGGAGCGCCGCAGGCCGTTCAGCGTCCACGCCGCGAATCCCATCGGCGCGGTGCGCTTCCTCGGATCTCGTCCGGTGCTGCTGTCGCTCACGGTCGCGATGCTCTTCGCCTTCCTCGCGCACGATGCGATCCCGAACACCTGGGTCCTCTACACGACGTACCGCTTCAGCTTCGACGAGCGCGCCGTCGGCGTCTCGCTTGCGATCGTCGGCGCGGCAAGTCTCGTCGTGAACGGCTTCCTCGTCGGCCGCGTCGTGAAGCGGATCGGCGAATACAACGCGCTCCTCGCGGGCCTCGGCTTCGGGATCATCTCTGAGCTGCTGTTCGCGTTCGCGCCGACGACCTGGCTGCTGCTGGGCACGCTGCCGATCTACGCGCTCGCCGGGTTGAGCGGCGGACCGTTCCAGTCGATCGCGACGCGTGAGGTGCAGCCGAACCAGCAGGGCCAGCTCCAAGGCGCACTGACGGCACTGCGATCGATGGTCACGCTCGTGACGCCCGGGCTCTACACCGGGACCTTCGCGCTCTTCGTCGGTCCGCTTGCCGGCGTCGGCCTGCCGGGTGCGCCCTATCTCGTCGCGGCGATCCTCATGGCCACGACGACCGTGATCGTCATGCGCTCAGCTACAACGCTTCGATCGCCGGCAGCAGCCAGTCGGGGCGCGACGATGTGAGCGGATTCGCCGAGCCGCGCGCGTTCGAGCGCGATCGGGATCTCGCGCGCGTGATACGGCTGTTCGCGGACCTGCACGCGGCCACACCGCATCCGGACTATCAGCATCCGGGCGGCATGGAGTGGTGGCTCCGTCGCATCGTGAAGGACGACTTCAAGGTGTTCATCTGGGACGACGGCGACGACATCGCGGGATTCGTGATCGACGATGCG
>VBEZ01000197.1 GCA_005882255.1 Chloroflexota bacterium
TCGACCTGCTGGCGAACCTCAAGCGCGCCAACTCGCTGGTCGCGGGCATCGCGTACGCGGTCCTCGGTCGGCACGCGGTGAAAAGCGCCGAGGAATGAGCCGGCGGTGAGCGGCCGCGCCTTTGTCGGCACCTCGGGCTGGTCGTACGCGTCGTGGCGGCCGAAGTTCTATCCCGAGGGCACGAAGAGCGCGGAGTTCCTGCGCTACTACGCGACACGCTTCGGGACCATCGAGATCAACTACACCTTCAACCATCTGCCGACCGAGAAGAACGTGGCGCAGTGGACGGCGGCGACGGCCGGCGACTTCGTCTTCGGGCTCAAGGCGTCGCAACAGATCACCCATCGCATGCAGCTGCGCGAGCCCGCCGAAACGCTGCCGATCTTCTTCGAACGCGCGCGCATGCTCGGCGCGCGGCTCGGGCCGGTCCTCTTTCAGACGCCACCGTGGGTGAAGCGCGACGACGACCGACTCGCGATGTTCCTCGCGGCATTGCCGCGCGACGTGCGGTGCGTCCTCGAGGTGCGCGACCCGTCGTGGTACGTGGCGGACGTCTACGAGCTGCTTCGCGCGGCGAACGTCGCGCTCGTCCACGCGGAGGGGGAGAAGGCTCCGTCGCCGGTCGAGACTCTCGGCACGACCGCGGACTTCGCGTACGCGCGCCTGCGGAGTCGCGCGGGTTACACCGATGACGAGGTCGACGCCTGGGCGGTCCGGATGCGGGAGATCCTCGGCTCGGGCAAGGACGTGTACGCGTACTTCCGCCATGACGAGGACGGATCGAATGCCCTCTCCGCGGAGCGTCTGCGACGCGCGATCTCATAACCGCGGTCGCGGTCGGCGGTGGCGTCCTCTTCATGGTGTCGGCGCAGCTTGCGCAGCGCCGGGCGCTCCGGCGTCGCGGCGCGACGATCCACACCGCGGGCGGCCTCCCTTCGCTCGTCCCGTACTTCTTCCCCGTCCCCTATGTCGTCATCGCCCTGCGGCCGGGTCCCGAGGTCGCCGTGCCGGAAGCGCTGCAGTGGCTGGGCATCGCGTTGTGCGCCCTCGGGATCGTCTTCTCGCTCTGGTCGATCGCCACGCTCGGGCGGCATTACGACCTGGTGCTGGAGGTGCACGCCGGTCACGAGCTGGTGCGCCGGGGGCCGTACGGTCTGGTGCGCCACCCCGTGTACAGCGGGCTCGGGCTGCACTTCGCGGGTGCCTGTCTCGCCACGGGCAACCTGCTCGTCATCGCCGGGACGCTGCTCGTCACGTATCCGGCGTTTTACCTCCGCGCCCGGGCTGAGGAGAGGTTGTTGCGGAGACAGTTCGGCGCCGAGTACGAGAAATACGCCGAGGAGGTGCCAATGCTTGTGCCGTTGCCTTAGCCTTGCGGCGGGGGAGCAGGTCACGCTTAGGAGGGAAAGGTGAACTGGCTCGCCATCATCATCGCCGTCATCGCGAACATGGTCATCGGAGCCCTGTGGTACGGAAACTGGGCCTTCGGCAAGAGCTGGATGAAGCTTTCCGGGCACACCATGGGCGAAGGCATGCAGGTCGGGCCGCTCTACGCGCTCACGGCGCTCGCTGCGCTCGTTCAGGCGATCACGATGTCCTGGTTCCTGGGCCAAACCGGCGCCAACAGCGGCGCTGCCGGTGCGATCATCGGTCTCTACGTCGGGCTTGGCTTCGTCGCGAGCGCGATGTTCGCCGAGGTGCTCTTCGCCGGACGACCACCGCGTCTCTACGCGATCACCGCCGGCTACTCCGTCGTCGCGGCGATCGTGCAGGGCGCGATCATCGGGTTCCTCGGCTGATCAGCTAGCAGCGGGCTTTCGGAAGAATCGCGCGCCGACCGCGGACGCGGCGATGCTCGCTGCCTGACGTCCGCGACCCCGAGCGTCATGCTTCGCTACGCGGGCCGAGGGTTAGCTCGAGGGCACGTCCCAGTCCGCGGGGAGGACGTGGATCCAGGTCTGGCCTGGCGACAGATAGATCTTCTGGTTGTAGAAGTTCGTGAAGACGAACGGGTCGGTGTACGAGGCGCGCGACCAGGTGCCGTCCTGCCGCTGGCCGTCCCGGAAGATGCTCGCCTTGCCGACGCCGGTGAGTCGCATGTCGAGGCTCGGCGCGCCGCCCGCGTCGTCGACCACGTCGGTGACCCAGATGTCGGTATTGATGATCACGACGTTCCGCGCGGCGATCGCCTGCCCGTTCATGCCATCGACCTCAGGGACGTAGTTCAGCGCGGAGCTCGCGCTCTGGAGGCGAGAGTACGTGTGTGACCCGGCGTCGTAGTGATACAGCACGCGCGCGTCCAGCCGGTAGGGGATGAGGATGTTGCTCGCGGGGATGCTGCCGATGAATCCGCCGGCCGTGTCCGCGTGATTGGCGGACGCGAGGAAGTCCCAGCGCGGAACGTCGACCGGGCCGCCGCCGCCGACGGATGCGGTCGCCTCGCGGAGCGCTTGCGACGACGTGAAGAGGTTGTGCGGGGCGACCTTTCCGTCGACGTTGGTGCGATAGAAGGTGCTGCCCTGGCCCAGCTGCGGCGAGACGCCGACGTACGCCCCGCGCTCGATGTCACCGCGCACCAGACCCTCCATGAGCTGTGACGCGCCCGAGAACACCAGCGATCCGCGCACCATCGGTGTGGTGTAACGGTCCGAGAAGCGCACACTTCGGACCGCCCCGATCGTGTCCGGATCCTGCGAGTGGAAGTACGCCGCGAGGCGCGTGATGAAGCCCTCGACGAGGAGCTCAATGACCATGTCCGCCTGGCTGATCCCGTAGTGCGGGCGCGCGGTCGGCGCGTTGTCGATCTTCACCGCGAGTGGTCGGCGCAGCGGGTTCGGCCCACCGGCGACCACCGGCATCCCATTCAGCGGCCAGCACGAAACGCACGCGAGCTTCTGCACCTCGCCCGGCGGCGTGATCCAGGTGTCGGGCTGGAACGTGAACGCCGCGGTTCCGGTGTTGGTCAGGGCGCCGACGTGCGTCGTGCCATCGCCGAGCGCCGAGATCGTCGCGGCGTCCGCCTTGCCGTCCTTGTTCCAGTCGCCCGCGACGATGCCGGTGTTGCTCCAGGTCAGGAGCCCGGGTCCGAACGTCGCCACGCCGCTGACATCGCGCAGCGCGAAGCGCGATGCGGCCGACAACAGATGGACGCGCGTGCTGCCGTCGCCGTACGAATACATCGTGAGGATGTCGGTCAGGCCGTCCCCGTCGACGTCCGCCGCGGCCCACTTTGCCTTGGTCATGTCGAAGAAGCCGGTGGGCGACGACCAGATGCCGGTCCATCCGCCGATCGGCTGAAGCCCGCGCGGCGACGGATCGAAGATGTGGACCTTGATCTGGAAGTTCGGGTACTGGTAGATCATCGCGACCTGGTCGACGCCGTCGGTGCGCGTGAAGTGCCCGGTCAGGAAGCGCGCCTTCGACGAATCGATCTGACCGGGACCGGAGTCGTACGCGCCGCCGTCGCCGGCGTAGAACAGCCCCGATCCGGTGGCGATGAGGTAGAGGAACTTGAGCTGGAAGTTATCGAGCTGGTACGGGATGAGCAGCCCGGTCTTCGGCGTTCCGTCCCAGACACCGGCGAGCAGACCCTGCGCGCGGTTCCAATCGAAGTTGGTATGCCGCCACCATCCGGCGTTCCCGGTGTACGCGAAGTTGGTGCCCGTCGAGAGCCACACGACGATGTGGACGGTGACGCCGCCGTCGTTGTAGAGGACCGCGATGTCGGTCTTCTTGTCGCCGTTGAGATCGACGGCGACCGGCTTCATGCGCGAGACGTCGAAGTGGTTCGCGCCCTCGAGGAACCACTCGGTGTGGGTGAACTTGCCATCGGCGCCGCGGTCGAGCACGACGATCCGCAGACCGAAGTCGTCGTTCGGGTCGTAGATCGAGGCGATCTGCTGCGTGCCGTTCCCCCGGAAGTCGCCGACGAGGGTGAAGCCGTTCGCGAGGGTCTGCGCCGCGGCGCCGCCTCCGCCGGGCTCCAGCGCCGGCACCAGGGTGAGCGAAAGGACGAGTGTCAGGAAAAACGTGAGGAGCCTCACAAGCGCCAGAACGTGCGATGCGAGCGTTTTGTGACGGCCTGCGGCGCGCGGGTTAGGCGAAGAGCCGGTCCTCGTAGGCGACGGCGCCGATCGCCTCTTGCTTCGTCCGTCCCGAAAGCAGGTGCTCGGCCATCGCGATGCCCATCTCCGAAGCGATGTCCATGTCGACGTACTTGTAGAGCCCCTGCCGGCCCCCGGTCACAAGGCTGTCGAAGCGCATCAGCTCGCCGATCAGCGTGTCCATCACCGCCTCGAAGCCGACGCGATAGACCGGGTAGCCGGTCGTCGAGCGCAGGACGATGCACTCGGCGACGTCCTCCTCGCGGCAGAAGCCCTCTTCCGCCAGCTCCCGCGCGCAGCGCCGTCCGAGGTCGGCGGCGGACGCGGTCCAGATCGGGTCGCCCACCTCGCAGGTGATGTCGCAGAGGACGACCGTCTCATCCGGCGGGCAGATCTCGGTCCCACCGTAGTTCCGCGTCTCCGACACGCGGTTGAAGGTCTTGTCCTGGAAGTACACGGACTGCGCCGGCAGCACCTTCGGCCTCCGAAAGCGCAGACCGACGACCGTGAGCGCGCGGAAGCGGAGCTGGCGCGCCGCCTCGCGCGACGCGGGCGACACGCCGTCGCCGAGCAGCGCGAAGAGCGCCGGCAGCGGCAGGGTGTTCACGACGCGGTCGCACTCGATCCGCTCCTCCGCGCCGTCGAAGCGGTATGGCTCGAGCCCCGGCTCCAACCCGGTCGCGATGAGGCAGAGCTGCCCGTCCCGTGCCGTCGACGCGACGCGCCGATAGCGAACCGCGCTGACGCGGTCACCGCTGAGCTCGAGCGCCGTGACGAGAGCGCGGGTGACCACGCGGTTGTCCGTCGATGCCGCGCGGATGCGGTCGGCCATCCGCTGCGAGATCAGACCCGCGCCTTTGGGCGGGTAGTAGAGCTGCAC